>CANISN010000146.1 GCA_947470165.1 Burkholderiaceae bacterium
ATACCAACTCGGCAAGCAAAACGATAGCTCAGAGTCGGATCTAACTTGCGCTGAATATAAGTCACGACATCCAAAACCGTTTGATTTGGATTGCGTGGCACCAAATACTCAACAAACTCACCTTCTTGAGTACCGCGCCAGACTTTGACTTTGAGATCTGTATTGGACATGGCTTGATTATATCGATAGATAGTAAAAAATAAATCGAATATAATTTTCTTTGAGATAAAAAATAACTTTATATAAATATAGCCATGTCGAGCATTAAGGTACTGAAAAACTTCCTATCAATCACTAGGCATAAAAGCGTTGCATCTGCCGCCAAAGAAATTGGCCTTACTGCAGCAGCAGCCGGTCAACAACTGCAACAGCTCGAATCCGAGCTTGGTGTAGAGCTATTTGACAGAACAAAGCGTTCTCTGAGCCTCAATCATCAAGGTAGATCATTGATTGAGCCTATTCAGGATATTGTTGCTCGTTATGAAGCCTTAGGCTCTGATTTCAAGTCAGAACTCAGTGGAACCATTGTTTTAGGCGCACTCGTTTCAACGCTCATGGGGACTTTTGGGAGCACTCTTAATAAAATTAAGCAAAGTTATCCAAATCTCGAGGTGAAATTAATAGCGGGTTTATCTAGTAATTTTCTTGATCAAGTTTTAGATGGGAGCCTAGATGCCGCCATTGTCACTGAATCACCTTATGCCCTACCCCAGAATGTGCAATGGACAGAGTTGTATACCGAACCCATGGTATTGATTTATCCAGCAATCAAAAGCAAAAAGGGGTCCGCCATTAAAGAACTATCGAATGATCTTCCATTTATTCGCTTTGAGAGAAATACCTGGACAGGCCATCTAGTCGATCAAACCATTCGCGCCAGTAAGCTAGTTGTTAAAGAAGGTATGGAACTGAATTCCGTAGAGGCCATCATTGAGCTAGTAAGGCAAGGATTGGGCTACGCGATTGTTCCTAAACTAGCCAACATCGCCTGGGATTCTGATAAACAATTGCAGATTGCAGAATTAAGCGGGAAAACTATTTTCCGCAAGGTGGGCTTACTAGAAAGAAAAAAGCACAGTCGCCAAAATATAACTCAAGCTATTAAGCAGCACTTTTTATCCACCTTATACAAAAAAAATGATAGGCCTCTTTGAATCTATCAGTTGGATGCATTAACAATAAGAAGAGTCCGGCATCACCGGACTCTTCAGATCAAAAAGATTAAAGTGCTATTTTTTAAGATTCAGTTCGGCACCTAACTTGCTATAAAGATCAAATTGCTCTTTTGCAAAAGCCTCAGTATCTGCTGGTGATCGAATTGCTGGGATCGCACCAACAGTATCATTACCACTTAACCAGCCAGAATTCTTGGCAACTTCCTTAAGGGCAGTCTGCCACTTATCAACTACTTCGGGTGGAAGTCCTGGGGGCCCGTAGAGACCACTCCATCCCATTACCTTTTCAAGACTACTCAAGCCTTCCTCTTTTGCGGTGGGGATATTTGGAAAATCTTTTAACCGTGTTGGTGTAGAAGTTACCAAGGGTCGCATAGTATTACCCTTTATTTGTCCCGTAATCGTTGTTAAGTTATTGCATAAAAAATCGACCTCTCCACTTAATAATGCGGTTGTGGCCTGCCCTCCACCCTTATAGGGGATCATAGTTGCAGCCGAAGAGGGTAAGCCAACATCTTTCAAGACCACCTCAACGGCTAAATGTTGTGTGGTTCCTGCACCTGCAGAGGCGTAGTTTAATTTAGTTGGATTCGCCCTAATTGCGGCTATCAGTTCCTTCATATTTTTATAGGGTGCATCTGGCTTCACTACGCAAACTACCGGATTCAAGTCGAGCAAGGAGATGAACGTAAAGTCATTCCACTTGTAAGGCGTGCTACTGTCAAGCGCTGGCACGATGGCCTGAGAGCCTCCTCTTGAGATTAATAAGGTGTAGCCATCTGGGGTAGAAGTGCGCGCTTTTTGCGAACCAATCGCACCCGATGCGCCGGCAACATTTTGCACAATGATGTTCTGTCCCAATAACTTGCTCGCTATTGGGACTAAATTTCTACCAGAAAAGTCGCTATCCCCGCCAACTCCGTAAGGAACAATCAGAGTGATAGGTTTATTTGGATAGTTTTGGGCTATTGCAACTTCAGCCACCATCCCCGTCAACATGAATACTAAAAAGAATTGTCTCTTGACTAACTTCAGCATGCTACCTCCTTAGGATAAGGTGCCTCTTGTACATGAAACTAAATATTAAAGATAATTGAAGATAAATAAAGTAGGGGTTTAAACCAGTAAAGGCATTGGATAACTATGTAACGAGCTCAACAGACAGTTTTGTTCCAGGAACCAATATTCCGCCTCTATCGCCTGGGATTACCCCACCCCAACGAGAATCAAAATAGGCTGGTAGTGGTCTTGCTGATGGAGGCGCAATCCAAAGGCGTAATAAATGGCGCTGAAGCTTAGGATCAGGCCAATTCTCAAAATCATTCCTTGAATGAAGAATTTGATGGTTATGCAAGAATTGAATGTCGCCTTGCTCAAAAGCCATCTGTAATGCAAATCCTGGCTCTTGCAAAATAGCATCAATTTCGTCCATTACCTCGACTTGCTCACGAGTTAAGCGAGGGGCACTCGGAAAGTGGCGTTGCGCCTCTTCTATGTAGTGTCGTAAGTAAACGCAAGATAAATGCCCTTGATACCAATTAAAAATCGGAATCTCGAACCATGGATCCCGACCTTCGGGAACCTCTCCACGGCGATCCGTTGGGTATGGGGTAAACATTGCAGACATCAAATCAGGTCTGCGTTCGATCATTTTGTTGTATAGCGCCATTGAGCTGGCAATAAAAGATTCTCCACCTTCTTTCGCTTTCTGTAGGCAAAGCAAGCCAACAATATCAGCCGAGTCAGTGTGGTAATCAAGCTTGCGATTCGTTTGATAAAAACGTGCGCCAGCTTCAACCTTAACGCCCTGATCACGCACATGGCCTAAAAGATGACCCTTACCATTACTACTTCTTAAGCTACCCATATGACGCCCAAGGCCCATATAAATAGTAGCGGCCTTTTCTATAGACCAGCTTTTAATTGGCAACCCCCTCAGCATTACAAAACCACGCCCATTAAGTAGCTCATTCAATATTTCAGCAATAAAGGGGGTCAGCTTCTTTAGGGAAAATGAGGCAGGAGTGATATCTTCCAAAGCAACACCTGAACTAAGAAAATGATCGGCCGCCGATTCAAGCTCAGCAATCTGTTCTGAGTCCCAGCGCACAATCCAATTGGGATCATTTTGAATTTTCTTGCCCAACCATGCGCTAGCACCCTCAATCAAGCGCGGGGGATCGCCTACATTACTTGCGGGGCGTTCTACATACATATTGATTTCCTCACTTAGCCATATTGGGACTTAGACTGCCATCGAGTAAAAATAGTCTATCCCAAAAATAGGGCAAGCAATTCATAAATACACTTTTCATATCAATTTATTTAATGTTTAAAACTTCCATATAACCAAACTCTATAGATGATATTGAATGATTAAGGGTTATCACTCATTTTTGGTCAAGTGCTCTTCTCAGAAATAATTGTTACAAGGTTAAAAAATAGACGCACTTAATAAATTGCTGCATACGACACTCCGTAAATAGAGATTAATAGAATGAAGCTTAAAAAATATCGTATGCTCTATTGATCCAAAACTACACTCAATAAAATTTCAGGACTTTATTTATGATCATCAAAATTACTAATGGCGCTGATAATTTTATTAAAGCCTTAGAGCTTGCGGGTGTCAGTAAGATCTTTACACTATCTGGAAATCACATCATGCCAGTGTATAACGCAATATTTGATTCTAAGATTGAGCTAATACATACTCGACATGAAGCTGCTGCAGTCCATATGGCAGATGCATGGGCAAGACTGACTGGTGAGGTTGGAATTGCCTTGGTAACTGGCGGCCCAGGACATGCTAACGCAGTCTCCGCTCTATATACCGCCTCAATGGCGGAATCCCCAGTTGTGCTGATATCAGGACATGCGCCCTTAAATCAGCTAGGGAAAGGTGCCTTTCAGGAGATGGCTCAAGCAGCCATTGCTGCTCCTTTAACAAAAGCATCTTGGACCTGTCAAAGAGTAGAGGATATAGCCTCCGATATAGCCAAGGCCATACGCATAGCAAAATCAGGAAGGCCAGGCCCTACTCACCTAAGCCTACCCAGTGATGTTCTAGAATCTGCCGCTCCAATGAATATGTCATTACCCTCAACTGAGACATTTTTTGCCGAGCAGAATCAAGCCGACCTATCGGAGATTTCAAAAATACTCGCCGTGTTAATGGCTGCTAAAAAACCGCTCATCCTTGTTGGACCAATGATGCTCTCCAAGGCGGGTAGAAAGAAGTTGCAACTTCTTGAAGAATCATTAAATATTCCAGTTATTGGCATGGAAAGTCCGAGAGGCATAGGTGACCCCAGTCTTGGCGCTTTTTCTGAGGTTCTATCAAGTGCGGACTGCATTCTCTTACTTGGCAAGAAGCTCGACTTTACATTGAAGTTTGGTAATAGTCCCGGCATCAATCAAGAGTGCACTTTTTTGCAAATTGATCCTGAAGCAGCTGAAATTGAGCGGGTGAAAAATGCAGTAGGCAATCGATTAAAGTCAGCATGTATTTGCGATACCCCTGCTGCTATTAACGCAATCATCTCTTCTAATCCTTTAAGACATCAAGATGTTGATAACTGGTTAAAAGATGTTATGGCAGCAATTGCTTATCGCCCTACATCATGGAAAGAGTTGGCGCCAAGAGATGGGAGACTCCATCCGGCACAAATATTTTTACCACTTCAAGAATCATTAGATAGTCATCCTGATTCCATCCTAGTGAGTGATGGAGGAGAAATTGGGCAATGGGCACAGGCATGTTTAAGAGCGCCCAATCGAATTCTGAATGGCGTCGCAGGCTCTATTGGAGCTGGACTACCTTTTGCATTAGCTGCAAGAGTCGCAAAACCAAACGTTCCCATCATTGCAGTAATGGGAGATGGTACTTTTGGATTTCATAGTGCTGA
>CANISN010000147.1 GCA_947470165.1 Burkholderiaceae bacterium
GATGCCGATCGACTCGATCTTGGCAGGGTAGGGATCTTTCCGTCTGCCCAATATCTCTCGCAAGAGGCGGCGCTCTTTATTGACTTAGCGCATGACTGGAGTATGCAGATGCCAAAAGTGTCATAAAATTGCTTTATGAAATGGATATTTGCGGCGCTACTGACCTTCATGAGCTCGCAAGTCTTAGCTCAGCAGACGAATAATCCCTTTGACGTTCAGATTAGCATCATCCCAGCAAATGGTCGCTTTAATATCAATGCGAGTTACGCTGTGCCCATCAATCCTTGCGGTGCTTATGCTTTTTTGACCGATTACGAAGCCTCTAAAAATATTGCAGGAGTTGTGGACTTACAAATCTTGTCACGCTCTGCTAATAAAGTGCGCGTGAGCAGAACCTTAGAGGAGAACATCCTCTTTTTTAACGTTGAGCTTAAAACGGTAGTTGAATATACCGAAGTGCCTCATCGGCTGTTGAGTTTTGAGCAGGTCAGTGGCGATGCCAAGCTCTACAAGGGGACCTGGAAGTTAGTACCCGAAAAAGATAAAACACTTTTTAAATATGATGCTGTAGTTGATCTCGATTCAGTAGTGCCGATGGTGGTGATTGAGTATTTTATGAAGAACAATTTGCGCGAACGACTCGAGTCGATGGCGCAAAAAGCAGCGCAATATAAACCCCCGCCACCAAATAAATCTTCTCAAGTCTTAGCTTGTAAATAAGTGGCGCCATTAAAAATGATGTCGTAGCTTTATTTATACTTGGAAATTTTAGGGTTTACCATTAATTTCCACCCCTTAGATTGCAAAAGCAGTTTCAAAGGTTTACTCTAAAAAAATCGTTAACGCAGGGGATATAGATGAATATTCATAAATTAGATCGTCGTCAATTTATTTTGGGAACAACCGCCTTGGTGGCGGGTTCTGGTTTAGCCAGTTTTGGAATTGAGTCACGAGCCGTTACAAAAGTCCCCACCATTGATGCTTTAGATATTAAGGTCTTAGTAGACAGTAGTTATGATTCCCCAAGACCAGGCACGAACCAGTGGGTCAAGATCAAGCGCACTCCGTTTATCTCTACTAAAGATTATCGCAAGGCCTTACATAATGAGTGGGGCTTAGCTTTGGCGCTAGAGTCCCGTATCGGGCAAGACAAAAAGAGCATGCTACTAGATTACGGCTATACCCCAGCGGCTCTAATGGGCAATATGGAAATCATGGATGTGAAGCCTGATCGACAAGACGCGATGATTTTAAGTCATGGTCACTTTGATCATTTTGGTGGCTTGATTGCATTTTTAAAAGCCAATCGCAGTAAGCTGCCATCAGACCTCACCTTGTATGTTGGTGGCGAAGATAATTTTTGTAATCGTAAAACAGCTAGCGGTGCGCCAGGACATTTTGCAGACTGGGGCGTACTAGATCGTCGCGAGTTAGATGCCTTAAAAGTGAAGATTGTCTATTGCGAAAAGCCGACGATTATTCAGGGGCACGCCTTTACTACCGGAATCATTAATCGCGATAGCTTTGAAAAAGTGCTGCCAAATACTTTAGTGGAGTTTAGTAAAAAGAACGGTATTGGTTGTGATATGCCTGAACTCAATGCCAAGGCAGAAGGTAAATTCGTTAAAGATGATCATATTCATGAACACGGCACGGCATTTAATTTAAAAGACCGCGGCTTGATCGTGATCTCTTCGTGTGGTCATGCGGGGATTGTCAATACCGTACAACAAGCCATCAATGTCTCAGGTGTCAATAAGGTACATGCGATATTAGGTGGCTTTCATTTATTCCCAGCGCCTAACGATTACCTCATCAGCACGGTTGAGGCCTTAAAACAATTCAATCCAGATGTGGTGATTCCTTTGCATTGCTCTGGGCCTGCCTTTGTCACCACCATGCGCAGTATCTTAAGTGATCGCCTAGTGACATCGACTACTGGAACTGAATTCCAATTTGGTAGTTGATGCAGTGGCATCGGCCAGCTAGCCTTGCCCTAGCTGGAGCATTGTTATTGGGGGTGGCCTCTCTAGGCTACACCCAAACTGCTCAATCTAGAGCAGAGTCTACGCGCCTGATGAGCGAACTGATGTCCGGAAAAAGTCAAGTAGGCGGGCCTTTTACCTTGCTCGACCATACTGGCAAAAAACGCAGCCTAGCCGAATTTAAAGGCAAGGTAGTGCTCATTTATTTTGGTTATATGTTTTGCCCAGATATTTGCCCAACCGATTTAAGTAATCTCGCAGTCTTATTAAAGCGCTTGGGTAAAGATGGCGAGCAAGTGCAAACCATCTTCATCACCTTAGATCCAGCGCGAGACACCCCAGAATTAATCGGTAAGTATGTCCAGCATTTTGATAAACGGATTTTGGGTTTGCGGGGTACTGAACAACAAACCAAGCAGGTGGCCACCCAATACAAAACCTTTTATGAAAAGGTCAGCTTAAAGGGCAATCAGTATGTCATTGATCACACAGCCTTTACCTATATTGTTAACCGTGCTGGTAAGTATCTGGCTTTTTTTCCACCGGGCACTTCGCCAGAGCGGATGGAAGTGATGGTCAGGGAAGCCTTAGTAAATCCTGAGTAAGTAATCGCCTTAAATTAAATTAGCTAATAGAGTATATGTATCGTAAATTTGCACTGATTAAAGAATCTATTGAGTATGGTATTGAAAAAAACCAAAAGACCATTGGGGGGATGATGAAAAATTACGTATTCATTTGTCTTGTCATGCTTCTTTGCTCTTGCGCTGTTGAACCCCCTCCTGAAGTGCCAGTGCAAACAACAGCAATTGAAGGCGATAAATACTGGACTTTAGATTTTTTCTACTTTCATAAGGGTAAGCAAACCCATACTAAGACCTTCCAGTTTGTGAGCAGAAGAGATTGCTTTGATACCTTATATCAAATGCAGGTAGATTCTAAAAAGATGCCGCATCATAGCGGCTCAGGAATCTGTATGAAGCAATTTGTAGAACAGCAAAAAAGAACAGAAAATGACGTGCTTGGTTATCGATAGTGATTAAGCTAGAAATTATTAACTGAGCTATTAACTCAGCTATTCATTGAACCACTCATAGTTGATATCTTGAATTTCAAGTACTTCTTGATAGTGGACTAAGCAATACGCACTCCAATCAGACTGGAACGCAGCCGAACTAGTCTCACAGTGATAGCGGTTCAGTAAATTAAGTAGGCCATGATCCTTACTCTCTAAAATATCGCGCTCACCACTTTTGCCTTTGACATGAACTGATACTGCATGTTTTCCACTCATTACCACCCCCGCAGTTTAGTTTTTTACTCAAGAATGCACTATGTTCAATCTAATACCTTTAACTTGAGTTGTAAAGAGATCACGCCCCTGATCTTGTCCCCAACCGTGGGAATAAAGAGCATATTTACTCCAAACCAATCTTTTTCAAACGATGCAGCAGGAATGAGTGCGGGAAAATAGCCTCCATGATTCACCTTTTGATACCCATTAAGGAGGCTACCAACTAAACCAAATTGCACAGGGCCAAGCGCTATAGGATGGTAATAGATGCCAGCATAGTTTGAGTTTTTTGAATTACTATTTTTATATCCCCCAAGTGTTGCTGATGCAACCGTTGAGAAAACATACTCGGCACCAAAGCCAATATTGTTGTTATTGAGCTGATTATTTCCATCATAGTGATAGGATT
Source organism: Burkholderiaceae bacterium (assembly GCA_947470165.1). Lineage (GTDB taxonomy): Bacteria > Pseudomonadota > Gammaproteobacteria > Burkholderiales > Burkholderiaceae > Polynucleobacter. The sequence continues at coordinate 3,689 of CANISN010000147.1, forward strand.
GCATCCCCGCATTGAGCCATAGTTGACTGCGACTTTGGGGCTCTATCCATTCAAATGGATTGGTCACTTGAGCCATAACAGGTGCGCTGAGCAAACTGATTAAGATCAATTGGCTACAAAGGTAATGAGGCCTAGGCATATTATATTTTGTAAATATTGTGAGCCAGAATCCGGACTAATAGTTTTGCAGTGCTTTTTCAAGCTCTGCTTTGACTTTATTTTTTAAGCTGCCAGGGCTAACTACCTCTACCCCAGAGCCGTGCTTGAGGATATCCATGACTAACTCAGGATCCTGATTAAAGTCAAACTCGAGGTTATAGTAACCCTCCTTATCAAAACTGCCGACTTGCTGCCCGTGCCAATGCTCTCCCGAGACCCACCTTGCATGCTCGGGTGTAAAGCGCAGTTTGGCTCTTTGAGTCGCTTTACCTGAGAAGATGCCATAGCTTTGCGCAAAGTGTTCTTGACATTCTTTTTCAGAAACTTCCTGGGCTTTAGTATTAGTCAGTACGGCAGTTAATATGCCATCAAGCGCAAAACTACGCAGTCCCTCGCGAAGATGGCAATAGGCATCAAGATACCAGTTCTCGCGGTAATAGATTAGGCGTTGTGGCGAGATCTCACGCTTTGTGTTCTCATCCTTACCTTTAGAGTAGTAATCCATCTGAAGGCGATTGCGCTTTAATAAGGCAGCGCCAATCTCCGAGAAGTTTTCAATCGAGTTTTTACGCGAACCCATGCCAATGACCTTGATGCGCTTTCGTAATTCTTTTGCGGTAGTTTCGCTTTGACCCAAAATGCCATCAATAATCGCCGTAAGCGGCTCAATATGTGGGCCAATGAGGCCGCCCTGATCCAGTGAAGATAGGAGGTGCTGCATGAGCACGAGTGCAGTAGCCTCTTTTTCAGAGAACCAAATACCCGTGAGCTCAATCTTATTAATATCACTGCCTTCTTTGAATTTATAACCCCCTAAATAGCGGTCATATTCAATGTCGGCCTTAGAGCGTGAGCGCAGGTATTCCAAATCCCGTTTAAAGGTGGCCTTGGAGATTTCAAGTTCACTCATAAAGTCTTCAATTGGCACGCATTTACGCTGCTGAATCATGTACTTAATGCGATGTAGGCGCTCTGGATCACTCATCAGGTTCTCCCTTTAAATATCAAAAAAGTTATTGTTTTTGGTACTTTATTCAGTTTATAGCTCATTTAATGAGCTAGTGGGTCATTATTCTTTTGAAATAGCGCTAAA
>CANISN010000148.1 GCA_947470165.1 Burkholderiaceae bacterium
AGCAATCTTTTATCTCGAATAATGCCGGCATTATTAACGAGATAATCAATTTGTCCGCCCCAAGCCATCACTTGTTGAACGGCAGACTGCACTTCGTCAATTTTACTGACATTCGCAGATATCCCAATCACTTTGCTGCCAAATTCCTTCAGTTGCTCAATGGCTGCGCTCAGTTTTGCTTGGTCATAATCAATGATTGCAACATCAATGCCGTTACTTACTAATTTCTTGGCAATCCCAAAGCCAATGCCTTGCGCTGCTCCGGTGACGATGGCAATTCTTTTTTCTAGCAAAGACATGTTAAGTTCCTAGAATATGGACGGAGGATGCAGCGTGATCAACGCCAGCAATGCCACCACCCGTGCATTGTGCAAGGGCAATTTTTGCTTGATTCACCTGGCGTTCTTTGGCACGGCCTTCAAGTTGCCATGTCAGCTCTACCATTTGCGCTACTCCGGTGGCGCCCAGAGGATGCCCCTTTGCTAGCAAGCCACCACTTGGGTTCACAGGAATTTTTCCACCAATCTCAGTTTCTCCAGAGCGTAATAATTGTGGACCTTCCCCTGGTTTTGCAATGCCTAGAGCTTCGTAATAAATCAATTCAGCAATGGTAAAGGCGTCATGTAATTCAATGACATTAATATCGCTTGGTCCAATACCGGCTTGTTCAAAGGCCATTCTTGCGGCTCTAGCAGTAATTTCTGCATCCAAAATATCGTCAGTGTATTTTTCTTGCATACCAGACTGAACGATTGACGCTAACAATTTCACTGGCTTTCGACCGTTCTTATGTTCGGTGCTAAGAATCAGAGCCGCTGCGCCATCAACTTGTGAGGGGCAGCATTGCATGAGTGTTAAAGGTTCAGCAATCATGCGAGAAGATAAAACTGCCTCAATCGTCGTAGGCGTTCTTTGTTGCGCATAGGGATTGAGGGAGCCATTGAATCTATTTTTAACAGCTACTTGTGCTAAGAGACTAGGATCTTCATCTCTCTCATAAAGATAGCGCGTTGCTCTCATGGCATAAATTGACGGTAACACCAATCCAGAATTTGAATATACTCGAGTCTTGTGGTCATTTAGCTGCAATGGAATTGTGCCACCACCAAGTTGGGTGAGTTGCTCAATCCCAACAACTAAAATAGTTTTATATTGCTGTGCCAATAAAGCATGTTTTGCTAGATGCACAGCTGTAGCGCCACTTGCACAGGCATTTTCGATGTTGTAGATCGGGATCCCCTGCAATTGGAGATCGCGCACAATCAGTTGACCAAGAATCATTCCCCCAAATACGTTTGCGCAATAGATTGCTTCGATATCATTTAAGGTTAAATTGGCATCCCGAATGGCATTAAGAATCGCGCTTTGTGCAAGTTCTGGCGCCAAAGTATTTGGCTGCTTATCGAAGCGTGTCATCGCTACACCTTCGATGTAGATCATATTTTTATTCATGGCTTATTTATTTTTTCGAAAATATGACCAAATTCAGTATCTGGCTTCATTAAATATTGATCACCAATGGCGGGGCCTCCACTTTGAATGAGTCGCCCAAAAATTCTCACTGGAAAATCAGGTAGATCTACAAAGCCAATCGCATAAGGTTGAATGCCTGATTTCAGGCTGGGGTGAATCACGGTGTAGCTGTATAAGGTGCCAATGGGATTTAATTCTTGGCAAAGGTAATCATTGGCTAGGGGAGAGTCTTGCGCAAATGGAGGAAAAATGATTTCCTTTGACTTTTTATGCATACTACCTAATGGCTTAGGGGGTGAGCCTTGACTCCAGTAGTGTGGGGTTATGTCCATGTTTTTAATAGATTTTTATAAAAGTAACCCTCATTCTTGAGTAGATTGGTAAATTAGTCAAGCGAGTAAAAATCATCAATCGTTGAGAAATACTCAATCATGATGAGTTGGAATGTCCATTTTTTTGAAACATTGACCCTGCCAACATAAAACCGACACAATAAACAAGATAGTGAATAAGAAAACAGTCATTTTTGTATCCAATAGTGGGCCAGACAGATTGGTAGGGGGTGTTGTCTCTTTGATCAAGCCTCTAGCAAAGCGATTTAAGGCAACATGGATTTCAGCAAGCAATGACATTACAAATCAGGCCACTCATGAAGATGAAGGGGTGGTGTTAAAAAAAGTCAGCCTCTCTCCACAGGTATACAAATCTTATTACGATGACTTTTGCAATAGGGGCTTGTGGACGCTTTGCCATCATCAGAATGAAGAACCCTTATTTAGAGATAGCGATTTCAGTGCATATGTTGAAGTAAATCAGCTATTTGCTAGCGAAGTCATTCGTTGTACAGAGGGCATCGCTGAGCCAATTATTTTTATCAATGATTATCAATTGGCATTGTTACCAAAGCTGCTAAGGTCTGCACTACCTCATGCAAAGATTTTATTTTATTGGCATATTCCATGGCCAGGACATGACAGGCTCAAAGTATGTCCATGGCGCACAGAGTTGATTGATGGAATATTGGGCGCTGATAATGTTGGTTTTCAGACAAACCAAGATAGAGATCATTTTATAAGTGCTATGCCAGAGGGTCTGGATATCGAGGGGGCGACGAATCTTGGGGTTTATCCAGCCTCAATAGAGTGGCCAGTGGTAAAGAGTTCACAGCAGGCATCTATGGCTGAAAGTCGATCTGTCATTGCTAAGCAGTATCGATTGCAGGCAAGCGATTACATTTTCTTAAGTGTAGATAGGGTGGACTGTTCAAAAGGAATTATTGAGCGCCTTCATGCGATTGAAAAAATATTAGATTTAAATCCATCTATAGTAAAAAACATGAAATTTATACAAGTGTATGTTCAAACAAGACCATCAATACTGAAATCTCGAGAGTATGAATCACAGATAACGGGGTTGATATCTAGAATCAATCATAGGCATGGCTCAAATGATTGGCAGCCAATCATTTCAGAGCGTGAGGCTCTGACTAAAGATCAACTAAGTCGCTTGTATCGTTCGGTAAATTGTCTTTGGGTATCAAGCCTTGCGGATGGCCAAAATCTGATTTGTAAGGAGTTTGTTGCTTCTCGGGATGATAAGGATGGGGTCTTAATGTTATCTCAGCATGCTGGAGCAGCAAAAGAGTTGTGCGATGCAGTGATCTACGATCCATTTAACATGAGAGACGCCATTGATGCCTTCAATCAGACCATATCTATGGGCGATGCTGAAAGAAAAAAACGGATGATTTCTTTAAGGCAGCATGTCAGGAGTAATGACGTTCATCTTTGGATGGATCAGCAACTGCTAGATCTTTGCGAAGAAGCTCCATTAGTTTTTTAACCATTGCGCGATCTGGATTTGCTCTGCACTCCCCATGCCTAAATGGGAGTCACAATAAATTAAATTCTCGCATTCACTTGGAAAATCTTGAGGCATGTCATCAATAGCCCTCCAGTCTACCGAGCTCGAATCGATATACGTCTTTAAGTAATTCTGAATCTCCACAAATCTCTGATGATTTAATGCGGTAGCAAGATCTGTAGCTCCAATAATTAATCTGCTAATTTTATTGGGCAATAACTCTCGCATCGTGTCAACACTGTGCGTCAGTCGCCAATTTGACGTGATGACAATTTTGCAGCTAGCAAATTCTAGAGATTTTTCTAAATAATGAACGTTACAAAATAGGTTTTCTCTCTCAGAATTCAGGGGGTGGAGAACGCCATCGAAATCTAGAAACAGTATTTTTATACTAGCCATTTGGTTTGTAAGAGTAATTTATATTCTATTGAGACAATTTTTATCATAAACTCGAGACAGTATGCAGCCCAATAAACGAGAACAACTACCCCCTTTAAATAACTTGAGAGTGTTTGAGGTGGTTGCTCGTCACTTGAGTATTTCAAGGGCGGCTAATGAGCTCAATGTCACGCCTGGCGCAGTAAGTAGGCAACTGGCTGCCTTAGAGTCATTTCTAGGGACCCAGCTATTTTCTCGCAAACATCGAGATTTAATTCTGACTGAAAAAGGGCGAGATTATTACGAAGATATTAGTAAATCCCTCTCCCAAATTCAGTCATCAACTAAACGTTTATTTTCTGGGCATAATCAGAACCAATTGAAGGTGCGATGCTATACAACATTCTCAATTCGTTGGCTTATTCCTCGGCTTTCCAGTTTTTTAGCCCTGCATCCAAAAATGGAAGTGGTGTTAACAACTTCAATGGATCCAGTCAACTTTGACCAAGAGGATCTGGATTGTGCAATTCGATTGGGTGATGGCGCTTGGAGTGATGCAAATGTCACAAGATTAGTCTCCAATATTATTCTCCCAGTTTGCAGCCCGTCCCTGATAGCTGGCAGTTCAATTGAAAACCCTCAGAACTTTAGTCGATATAAGCTATTGGATACTATTAGCCGTCCTGATGATTGGAATCTTTGGTTTAATAACATTGGGATGAATGTAAAGCTTGAAGATTTTTCACGCTTAAGTTATGAAAGTTCAGCCTTATGCTACTCGGCTGCAATTGAAGGGCATGGGATTGCAATGGCGCAATATTTCTTAGTGGAATCTGAATTGAGAAGTGGAAAGTTAGTTTGTCCTTTCCCTCAATTTTTAAATCGCGAGAGTTTCACCTATTACCTGTTAACACCTTTGGGTAAAAATGAAAGTCAACCAGCGAAAGATTTTCGTACATGGTTATTGGAGGAGATACGGAATTGCTCCGATACTCCTCCTCCAAATCCTAAGTCAACAGCTAACTTGGTCTGAATTTATTGCCCTTGTATGCCGGCTAATTTGACAATTTCAGCCCATTTAGCCACTTCTGCATTCACAAAATCACCCCATTGTTTGGAATCACGACTGTCAACAATTGCCCCGCGGTCATTAATTTTCTTTTGAACTTCTGGGTTAGCTAAGA
>CANISN010000149.1 GCA_947470165.1 Burkholderiaceae bacterium
CGTCGCAGCGAAACCAAGGCCACCGATCCTGGTCGCCTAGATAATCTTGCAGCTGGCGGTATTGGAGCTGATGAGACCCCTTGGGTCAATGCCCGACGCGAACTTTGGGAAGAAGCAGGTGTTCCGCCCCAGATTGCCATCCAAATCGAGCCTGCAGGACGCATTCATATGCGCCGACCCATACCTGGTAGAGGTTTTCATGATGAGCAGCTCTATATCTATGATTTGGAGCTTGCCGACAACTTTGTCCCCACTAATCATGACGGAGAAGTGAGTGGTTTTATTGAAATCTCGCTTTCGGAAGCTGCAGCCCGCATTTTGGCTGATGAATTCACCAGCGACGCCGCCTTTGTGACAGCGGATTTCATTTTGCGCAATATTAAGGCGAGTTAAGGGTTATTTAGTAGGCAATTTGATTTTAGTCAGCCAGCTTTAATTCAATTCGTGGTTAAATTGAGCCTAAGGATGAAACAGGGGTGCCCTATAGTGTTTTTGCTAAGAGGTGCTGAGAAAGACCCTATAACCCGATCCAGGTAATGCTGGCGTGGGGAGTTTTCCATCAGACCGTCACCCGGTTTCGTCCATCTAAATTAAGTCAGGAGATGGACATGAGTGATACCAAGAATAAAACTAAACATGAGATTCCAAGCTTAAAAAGCTTAGAGCGGGACTTTGATCAAAAATTTGCCTATCCCGCTTCTACAAAAACTTATCTAGAAGGATCGCGTCCGGATATTAAGGCGCCGATTCGGATGATTGAGCAACTAGCAACTCGGGTTGGTGAAGAGATGGTGGCAAATCCACCCGTTCCTGTTTATGACACCTCAGGCCCTTACAGTGATCCCGATATTTTGATTAACCTTGAAAAAGGTTTACCTTTATTGCGTAAAAACTGGATTGAAGAGCGTGGTGATACTGTTCAATTAGCCGGCCCTTCTTCCGAATATGGTGTTGCTCGCTCAAAGGATGAGGCGACACAAAGTTTGCGATTTGCTCACATCAATCCGCCGCGTGTTGCTAGATCGGGTAATAACGTGAGTCAGATGCATTACGCCCGCAAAGGGATCATTACCCCTGAAATGGAATACGTGGCTTTACGTGAATCCATGGGCCTTGAGCAATTACGTAAAAACCCGGAATATAAGCAATTACTCAAACAACATCCGGGCAAGAGTTACGGCGCTAACCTTCCAGATATTGTTACCGGTGAATTTGTACGCTCTGAAATTGCCGCTGGTCGCGCAATCATTCCAGCCAACATTAATCATCCAGAACTAGAGCCAATGATTATTGGCCGCAATTTTCGTATCAAGATTAATGGCAACCTCGGTAACTCTGCCGTTACATCATCAATCAATGAAGAAGTTGAGAAAATGGTGTGGTCGATTCGTTGGGGTGCAGATACCATCATGGATCTTTCTACCGGTAAGCATATTCATGAGACCCGCGAGTGGATTATTCGCAACTCTCCAGTACCGATTGGTACCGTGCCTATTTATCAAGCGCTAGATAAGACCGGTGGCATTGCCGAAGATCTCACCTGGGAAATGTTCCGCGATACATTGGTTGAACAGGCTGAGCAAGGCGTGGACTACTTCACCATTCATGCTGGCGTATTACTCCGTTATGTACCGCTGACTGCTGATCGAATTACTGGCATTGTGTCTCGCGGGGGCTCCATTATGGCGAAGTGGTGCCTAGCCCACCATAAAGAAAACTTTCTCTATACAAAGTTTGATGAGATTTGTGAAATTATGAAAGCGTATGACGTATCATTTAGTTTAGGTGATGGTTTACGCCCTGGCTGTATCGCCGACTCAAATGATCCTGCGCAATTTGGCGAACTCCGTACACTCGGAGAATTAACCGCCAAGGCATGGAAGCATGATGTGCAGGTCATGATTGAGGGTCCTGGTCACGTACCAATGCAGCGCATTGAAGAAAACATGACTGAAGAGCTCAAGCATTGCTTGGAAGCGCCCTTCTATACTCTCGGACCATTGATTACAGACATTGCTCCTGGTTACGATCACATCACCAGCGGTATTGGTGCTGCACAAATCGGTTGGTATGGCACGGCAATGCTCTGCTATGTGACACCAAAAGAGCATTTAGGCCTCCCAGACAAAGAGGATGTTCGTACCGGCATTATTACTTATAAGATTGCAGCACATGGTGCAGACTTAGCTAAAGGCTTGCCTGGTGCCCAAGTTCGCGACAATGCCTTATCTAAAGCGCGTTTCGAGTTCCGCTGGGAAGATCAATTTAATCTGGGCTTAGATCCTGAACGTGCTCGCGAATACCATGATGCGACTTTACCTGCGGAAGGCGCGAAGATTGCCCACTTCTGCTCTATGTGTGGTCCAAAGTTCTGCTCTATGAAGATCACTCAAGAGGTCCGTGATTACGCGGCTACTTTAGATGCCGATGGCAATCCAAAGGTGGGCAAAGTCATTCCGATTACTGCGGAAGCGGTAACAGATCCTCAAAAGGGTATGGAAGAAATGTCAGCGGAGTTCCGTAAGCGCGGTAGCGAGATCTATCAGTAAGCAACACAAAGAAATCAACTATCTTTGATCGAGATGACTAGCTCTTTTGCGAACGGCAATTATGCCATCGTTGGCGCCGGCCTTATGGGTCGGTTGCTAGCGGTTGCGCTTGCTAAACGCGGAGCAAAAGTCGAACTGTTTGAAAAAGGTGGTCCAGATGGCAACTTAGCGGCAGCGCGCATTGCTGCAGCTATGCTGGCGCCACTCGCTGAGTCGGCCATCACTGAAGATTCAGTAGTGCAAATGGGTATTCATAGTCTGCCGAGATGGAAGCAGCTCATTAACGAGCTCGCAAAGCCAGTCTTCTTTCAGCAAGAGGGTACTTTAATCTTATGGCATCGCCAAGATGAAGGTGATGCAGAACGCTTTGCTTCACACCTAGAGCGTAATTGCGAGCGCAATACAGGCTTAACAAAGCCAAGGTATTTAGATAGTCAGTCTCTTACAGAAATCGAGCCCAGTGTTGCCGATCGATTCTCTCAAGGACTCTATTTGCCCAATGAAGGTCAGTTAGATAATCGCCAACTGCTTGAGGCCTTGTTAGCAGAATTGATACTAATGAAAGTGGCTTGTCACTGGCATCAAGCCGTAAAACCAGAAGAACTTCGTCAGAGTCAGAATTATGACTGGGTAATTGATTGCCGCGGTTTAGGCGCTAAAGATTCTTGGACAAATAAAAGCGATTCTTCCAAGAATTTGCGTGGGATTCGTGGTGAAGTCATTCGCTTGCATGCGCCCGAAGTTAAGCTGCGCCGCCCCACTCGCCTAATCCATCCCCGCTATCCAATTTATATTGCTCCGAAAGAAGATGATGTTTATGTAGTGGGTGCAACGGAGATTGAGTCAGAAGATTTATCCCCAATGAGCGTGCGCTCTGCAATGGAATTACTGAGCGCCACTTATACAGTGCATAGCGGCTTTGCGGAAGCGCGCATCTTGGAGATGTCTACGCAGTGTCGCCCTACCTTAAAAGATAATCTTCCAGAGATCTGTCATGACCAGCGATTAAATGTAGCGAGTCTCATGAAGATTAATGGTCTTTATCGACATGGATTTATGATCTCGCCTGCAATCTTAGATTGCGCCCTAGAAATACTCAGTACTGGCTCCAGCGCTAGTGCCATGAACTTGGGATTACAAGTAACTGCCACTGCCCCTTTGAAGGTAAGTGTATGCGCGTAATCGTCAATCAAATTACGAGGGAAGTTCCAGACAATAGCAGTATTGATGATGTACTCCTACTCATTGATGCCAAACCACCCTATGCCGTTGCGATTAATTATGAATTCGTTCCCAAGACAAGACATGCAGAGGAAGTTCTGCATGAAGGCGATGAAATAGAAGTCATTGCACCAGTCACTGGTGGTTGATTCAAAAACAATTAAGAAATGAATTTATAAAAGTAATTGATCAATATGAGTGCGCCATTACCAATCCCTTTAAATACTGCAGACCCTTTAGTGCTGTATGGCGAGACTTTTGCTAGTCGCTTGCTCTTAGGAACGTCGCGCTATCCCTCCCCGCAGGTTTTGGAGAATGCCGTTAAGCAATCTAATCCTGGCATGATTACCGTTAGCCTTCGTAGACAAGGTACTTCGACTGCAGAAGCACATTCTGGTTTTTGGGATCTCTTAAAAAAAATGGCAGTGCCCGTTTTACCTAATACCGCAGGATGTCATCGCCCACAAGAAGTGATTACGACCGCGCAAATGGCTAGGGAAGTTTTTGAAACCAATTGGATTAAGCTAGAACTCATTGGCGACGACTACACCTTACAGCCTGATACTTTGCGCTTAGTGAGTACAGCAGAATCCTTGATTAAAGATGGTTTTAAGGTTTTGCCATATTGCACTGAAGACCTCATCCTATGTCAGCGCCTAGTGGATGTAGGATGCCAGGCAGTAATGCCTTGGGCAGCACCCATTGGCACAGGTCAAGGTCCTTTAAATCCCTACGCATTAAAACTGCTTCGTGACCGCTTAAAGGTGCCCCTCTTAATTGATGCTGGATTGGGCCTACCCTCCCATGCATGTACCGTAATGGAATGGGGATTTGATGGTGTCTTACTCAATACTGCGGTTGCTTTAGCAGATGATCCTGTTGCTATGGCTAATGCCTTTGCGATGGGAGTAGATGCTGGTCGCACTGCATATCTTTCTGGTGCTATGAAAGCGCAACAGTCTGCTCAAGCTAGTACTCCGCTAATTGGAACCCCTTTTTGGCACCAAAGCTAAAGAAAATAGTCATGAGTTTAGTACGCGATCTTGCCGACCAAATTATTGCTGCCCATAGTAAGGATGATTTATGTCTGCCAATGCCGGCATTCAGCATGGCGTCACCCCCAC
>CANISN010000150.1 GCA_947470165.1 Burkholderiaceae bacterium
GCCTATCAAGATAGCAGTGCTTTACTGACTTTGCTAGATCAGCAATTAATAAGCCAACAATACTGCTCAGGAAATACTTTTCATATTGGCGACATTCCACTGGCACTCTGTGTCAGCCGATGGATCCTGCTGAACCAGGCCTTTCCAGACCAAACTGGACCACGCCCAATATTGAATAACATTGATGCATGGATGAGGCGACTAGAAGAGGGCACGCAGTACAAGGTAGTAGCTGAGAAAGAACTTAACATTATCAAGTAGTGATTAAATGACATTCAGAGTGGGGCTGAAATAAAATAGGTGAACTGAGTTCACCTATTTTATTTATTAGCTGACAAGTAATTACTGATTTACTGTTGTTTAAATTTCTTCTGTTGGTGATCGGCACCAATAAATAAATACATTGCCGGCACAACGAAGAGGGTGAATAGTGTGCCAATCGATAGGCCAGTAAAGATCACAATGCCCATAGACTGACGGCCCGCAGCACCAGCACCAGAAGCAATTACCAGGGGAACAACGCCTAAGACCATGGCAGCAGTCGTCATCAAGATCGGGCGTAGGCGCACACTGCTCGCCTCGATGATGGCATCTAACTTACTACGGCCAGCTTCTTGTAGCTCATTGGCAAATTCGACAATCAAAATGCCATGCTTACTAATTAAACCCATCAAGGTAACTAGTCCAACTTGGGTATACACATTAAGAGTAGTAAATCCAAGATTAATAAAGATGAGCGCGCCGAATAATGCAAGCGGTACTGAAACTAAAATCACGATCGGATCGCGGAAGCTCTCAAACTGGGCAGCCAATACTAAGAACACGATCAAGATTGCAAAGAACATGGTGACCAAGAAACCGCCTGACTCTGCCATAAACTGACGTGATGGGCCTGCATAGTCCATGGTGTAACCGCTGGGCGCAACCTCTTTCAAGCTCTGACGCATAAACTCCAATAAATCTGCCTGAGAAATAAATGGAGTGCTCACGCCAGCTATGGTTGCGGAGTTCAGTTGCTGAAAGTGATTAATTGATTGCGGAACTACTTTTTGTTTAATAGTTGCAATCGTCCGCGCCTGAATCATCTGTCCGCTAGGAGTACGAATGTAGTAATCCAAGATCTGATCAGAGTTTAGGCGATCTACTTGCTTGACCTGAGGGATGACGCGATAAGAACGCCCAGCTACAGAAAAGTAATTGACATAGCCGCCACCTAAAGCAGCTGATAGAGCACTACCAACCTGTTGCTGGGTCATTCCCAATGCGGCAACTTTTTCACGATCAATTACTAAAACATCTTGTGGCTTATCAATCTTCAAATCTGAATCAACATAGAAGAAGTTACCACTACGACGGGCTTTATCAAGCACAGCCTGAGAAACTTCATTGAGTAATTCATAAGACTCAGTGGTATTAATCACAACCTGCACTGGAAAGCCCTGGGCGCCCGGCAAGGCTGGGAACTGAAAGGCGGCTACACGAGCACCAGCAATCGTATTCCACTTATTCTGCATATCTTGTTGGAACTTCGTAGCATTACGACTGCGTTGATCCCAATCCTTTAGTAATACGCCGCCAAAACTACTAGTAGGGCTAGTAATCTGGAACATCTGCTCGTACTCTGGCTCTGCTGCTGATATTTGGTAAATTTGATCAGCATAGGTCTGCATCTGGTTCACCGTACTATTAGGCGGACCTGAAGCGGACATCAAGACAATGCCTTGATCCTCAGTTGGTGCTAATTCAGCTCTAGCAGTGGCATAAAGGTAAGCAACACCACCTAGCAAAATCACACCCATCACAATAATGACCTGCCAAGTACTCAAGAGCTCACGTAAGATCATTTGATAGCTGTCATGTACTTTTTCAAAGACGAGGTCAATCTTCTGCACAAAGGGGGATGCCTCTTGCTCTTCAGTAAAGATCCGAGAGCACATCATTGGGGACAGCGTTAACGCAATCAATCCCGATACCGCCACCGCACTTGCCAAGGTAAATGCGAACTCGGTGAATAGTGCGCCAGTTAAGCCCCCCTGAAAACCAATGGGGATGTATACAGCAATCAAGACAATCGTCATTGCTAAGATGGGTCCACCTAATTCGCGAGCAGCAATTAAGGATGCCTCCAATGGTGACTTACCTTCTTTCATATGGCGGTCTACGTTCTCCACCACAATAATGGCATCATCCACCACTAGACCAATCGCAAGTACTAGAGCAAGTAGTGTAAGTAAGTTAATGGAGTAGCCCAATACCTGCATCAGGAAGAATGTGCCAATCAAAGAAAGTGGCATTGCGATAACAGGCACAGCAACTGCTCGGGCACTTCCCAAAAACAAGTAAATCACTAGGGTGACGATGAGCAGCGCTTCTAGTAAGGTGGCAACCACTTCATCAATTGAGGTAGTAATAAATTTAGTGGAGTCATAAACTACTTTGCCAGAAATACCTGTCGGTAACTGCTGCTGAATACCTGGAACTGCGGCGCGCACGCGCGCAGCAACATCTAATAAGTTGGCTTGTGGCGCTACTTTAATGGCAATAAATACAGACTTCTTACCACTAAAAGCTACATTGACGCTGTAGTCCTCAGAGCCCATGCTGACGCTGGCAACCTGATCCAAATACACAATATTGATGCCATCTTTTTTAATGACCAATTTGCGAAACTCATCAAGCGTATGTAAATCAGTACCCGCCACCAAGTCCACAGCAACCATATCACCCTTGGTGCTGCCTACTGCTGATAGGTAATTATTGGCAGCCATTGCGCTATATACGTCATCCGCACCCACTCCAAGACCAGCCATCTTCTCGCGATCAAGCCAGGCGCGAAGGGCAAATTTTCTACCGCCAGTAATCTCAGCATTCTGTACGCCGTCAATCGAATCAAGCTTTGGCTTGACAACGCGTATTAGGTAATCCGTAATTGCATTGTTGGGGATGTCATCACTATAAAAGCCCATATACATCGCTGCAGTTGACTGACCAATTTGTACTGTCAATATGGGTTGTTGCGCTTGGGGTGGCAGTTGATTCTTAACCGAGCTAATCTGCGTCTGAATCTGTGTCAACGCTGCATTGGAGTCATAGTTCAGCTTTAAGGTGGCTGTAATGGTAGAAAGACCACTCACACTCGTCGACGATAAGTAGTCGATACCTTGAGACTGGGCAATTGCAGTCTCGAGTGGCTGAGTAATAAATCCCGCAATAGTTTCTGGATCAGCGCCATAGTACGCAGTAGTAATAGTAACGATTGCATTTTGTGTTTGTGGGTATTGATTTACGGGTAAAGAACCAACTGCCTTCAAGCCAAACACCAAGACAAGCGCACTCACTACTAGCGAGAGCACGGGTCTGCGAATGAATAGATCGGTCCAATTCATTGGGGACTTATTCCTGTGGCTGTGGGTTTAGCGAATTGGATGGCTGAACTTTGTTATTCACAATGAGTGGTGTGCCATTCTTCAACTTGAGCTGCCCACTAGTCACTACAGTTGCGCCCTCTTCAATACCCTTCAGAATCGCTACTTGGTCGCCACGTGTTAGACCTGTGGTCACAAAAACCTGCTGTGCTTCAAGCACAGGCTTACCTTGTTTATCCTTCTTGCCTGTTGGCTTAGCAATAAACACAGTCGAGCCATAGGGGTTATAGGTCACAGCAGTCTGCGGCAAAGTCAGCAACTTTACTTCTTTACCTAACTTGAGATTGACGTTAGCAAACATACCCGGCAAGATCTTTTTATCTGGATTGGCCAGTTGCGCCTCAACCTGAATATTACGGGTGTTGGCATCAATCTTCGGACTGACTGCAGTTACCTTGCCAGTAAAGCTCGCATCCTTAAATGCATCAGTTGTCACAACAATCTCTTGCCCAACCTGAATTTGAGCTGCATTACTTTGTGGCAAATTAAAGTCTACAAAAATAGGGTCTAAGGTTTGCAGGGTTATCAATTTGTCACCAGGATTTACAAACTGGCCGGGGTTGATCATCACAATACCAACACGCCCAGTAAAGGGGGCTTTTAAATTCTTCTTAGCAACTAAAGCGGTTTGTTGCTCAACCTGAGCTTGCTTAGATGCAGCATCTGCTTTACTGGTATCAAATACATTTTTACTAATCGCCTGAATTTCTAGCTGCTGTCTGTCGCGCTCATTAATGACCTTAGCCAAATCTGCTAGCGCCTTTAGGGAGCTTAATTGAGCTACATCTGATGCATCATTAAGCTTAATCAGTAACTCCCCTTCTTTTACATCCATCCCTGATTTAATGGACACAGCTTGCACAAGACCACCAATTTCAGTACTGAGTTCAACACCTCTGTAAGCACGTACATTACCTACGCTAGAGAGCTTCGGCTGCCATTGTGTAGAAGTCACTGCCAATGTCGATACCGTTGCAGGAGGTAATCCCATGTTAGAAATGAAATACTTAATCATGAAAGCTTTGAGCTGATTAAAGCCAAAAATCAATCCAAGCAACAAAAATACACCGCATAACATGACGGTCATACGTCGACGTAATGGCGTCATCGCTTGTAACCTGGCATAGGCCTTAGTTTTCATAAAACGATCGCGTGGGCGCAACTTTTGCCCAATACCTAGCCAAAGCGCCTTTGTCTTTTCCCAAAGCGCGTTCAATTTCTCGCGCAGCTTCCACTCTTTCGCCTTAGCAAGCATCCAGTTCCACAAGGCCACTGCAGTAGCGGTTACTTTGGTTTTAATTATTTCCAGAAGTTTCATTTTGATCTTTATTCGCTATGGCTTTTGGTTGAAAGGCTGGGCCGGTGCGATTCCACCAACCGCCGCCTAATGCTGCAAATAGTGCTGCTGAATCGGAGAACCGCGTTGCTTGTGCTGAAACCGATTTGACTTTAGCAATTTGGTATTGA
>CANISN010000151.1 GCA_947470165.1 Burkholderiaceae bacterium
CAGCGCTGGGAATTACTACTGAGTCGCTCGGAGTCTTAAGTTAATAAGCGTGGCTCATGATTTGTTAAGTACCATAGTCAAAAATCTTGAGATATCCACTAGCTCATCTGGATGTAGAGAGTGTTCCATCGGGTAGCTATTCCAGTCAACCTGATAGCCCAATTTTTCTAGGGTATCAGCCGAAGCTTCTGCGCGTTCTGGCGTTATCACAGCATCCCAAACTCCATGAGCCATAAAAATAGGCGTCTTACTATTAGCCTCACTTCTTTCGAGCGGTAATGATTTTGCTAGGGGTAGGTAGCCTGACAGCGCCATGATGCCTGCTAGCGTATGTGGAAAGCGTAGGCCTACCTGTAGAGACATAGCGCAGCCCTGCGAGAAGCCAGCTAAAACAATTTTTCTATAGGCAACACCACGACTTGCCTCACGTTCAATCAACTCCGAGATCGCTATTGCTGATTTGTGAATGCCGGCAATATCTTCTCGATCGTTGCTATCTCTTCCAGTAATGTCATACCAAGCTGGCATGACATAGCCGCCATTAATAGTGACGGCTATACTCTGTGCGCTTGGAAAAATAAATCGAATTGCAGGGCAATCGGCAAGACGTAGTTGTGGAATGATAGGTACAAAGTCATTACCATCAGCACCTAGTCCGTGAAGCCAAATTACAGAAGCACTTGGATTGGGTGCGGTTTCAATTTCAATACAAGGCAATGCTGTCATTTATGTTTTATCCTAGATTACAAAGTAAATCGCTGCTGAGGCGCTCAGAGCCTAAAGTTATATTTTCACGAAGTAGTTGATTGCGTAGACGGGCTATCTCATCTAGCAGATCAAGCGCTAAAGCTACTCCAGGGGTATTGAGCTCTAAGTCATGAGTAAGATGAGCAGCAGTTTTTGCGCGCCTGAGGGAATCTTTACTAAACCGCCACTCTTCAGGGGATGAGCCTGCCGGACTTAGAACACCTTCTGATACCCAGGACATAATGAGTTCGGCTGGTGCGCGTGTCGCTTTTGAGATTTCCAAAATACTCATGTATATATCATCTTCAACAATGCTACCTTCAATCCACATAATTTGTGTTCGTGTCATTTTGGTCATCCCTTGAGGTGGGTTCTGGGCTTGAAATCAAAAGCTTTTTCTAGTGCTTGATAAGCTTCCTTTTGTAAATCAGTTTCGGCACCAGGCAAAACAATGCTTGGTACTATATATAAGTCACCAGCCTCTTTGCTGGGGATGCCCTTACCCTTTAGTCGCATCTTGCGGCCTGTTGCTGTGCCGGCCGGGATTGTTAACTCCAGAGTGGAGCCTGCGGGAGTGGGGATATTGACCGCTGTTCCCAGCGCAGCTTCCCAGGGTGCGAGTGGTAAATCCAGATAGACATCTTTGCCATCTACGCGATAAATAGGATTTGGATGAAAGTCAATCTCGAGATACAGGTCACCTGAGCCACCCGCACCCATCCCTGGACCACCTTGACCAGCTAAGCGTAAATTTTGTCCAGCCTTAATGCCCTTGGGAATGCTGACATCGAGTTTGCGCTCTTGAGTGCTGACATGACCGCTGGCATCTTGGGTTGGCATATGAAGAGTAATGGTCCGTTTTGCACCGTTGTAGGCATCGACAAGATCAATGGATATTTTGGCGTGGTGATCCTGACCTTTAAAGTCTATTCCTTGACTAGGATTGCCACCACGTCCACTTTGACGATATCTACCTTGACCAAAAAGTGATTCAAAGAACTCGCTTTGATTGCCTTGATGGCCACCACCAAAACCAGGATGACCATCGCTATAGTTGTCATTCGAATACTCAAATCCTTCATTCCAGTTCGGTGGAGGTGTGAAGTCTTGACCATTCTTCCAGTTCGCACCCATGCGGTCATAAGCAGCACGCTTCTCGGTATCTTTTAAAACTGAGTAGGCTTCACCCAGTTCCTTAAATTGGTCTTCTGCACCAACCTCTTTATTGACGTCTGGATGGTATTTGCGGGCTAGCTTACGGTAGGCTGCTTTAATTTCAGCTTCTGTAGCGCCACGCGCTACGCCGAGTGTCTCGTAGTAATCCCTGAATTTCATAATCCCGATGGAGTCCTAATTAAATCGATAGGCTTAATTCTACAGTCCTTGGCGTTGAGTTCTGATTACTTTTTAGCAAAGAAAAAGCGGGCTAGATGCCCGCTTACTATTGCTTTGGATTTGAAGGGCTTAGCTCATTACCCCAATTTGCCAAGGTACGAATTCATAATCCCCAAGACCTAATAGCTCACTTTTAGAGGCCTCCCCAGATGCCGTTCTAAGGAAGAGTTCAAAAATACGCTGCCCCATCTCTTGGACTGAAACAGTGCCATCTAAGATCTCACCGCAATTAATATCCATATCCTCAGTGAGACGTTCATACATAGGTGTATTTGTAGCCAGCTTGATACATGGCGCCGGTTTTGATCCAAACATAGAGCCACGTCCTGTAGTAAAAGCAATGAGGTTTGCGCCTCCAGCAATCTGACCTGTTGCTGAGACGGGGTCAAAGCCAGGTGTATCCATAAATACAAAACCTTTAGCTGTTACTGGTTCTGCATATCGATACACTTCCATTAAAGGTCCGGTGCCACCTTTCATGGAGGAGCCGAGTGACTTTTCAAAGATATTCGCTAGGCCACCAATTTGATTTCCAGGACTGACTTGTCCATTGATTTGCACATCGCGGCCAACAGAGTACTCATCTTTCCACCAGCGAATGCGTTGAATCAGTTTTTCACCAATGGCTTTATTAGCAGCTCTGCGGGTGAGGGTGTGCTCAACCCCATAAATTTCTGGAGTCTCTGAAAGAATCCCCGTACCTCCGTGCCGCGACAAAATATCAACTGCAGCACCCAGTGCTGGATTCGCAGTGATGGAGGAAAAACCATCCGAGCCACCACATTGCAGGCCTACACAGAGGTGACTTGCGGAGACGGTTTGACGCTTTACTTTATTAGCCTCAGGTAGAAGTGCTCTAACGGCTTCAATACCAGCTTCAATCGTTTTACGCGTGCCACCAGTTTCTTGCATGATGAAAGTATGTAGAGTTGAATTCTCTTTGAGACTTTCTTGCTCCATCAGTTCTTTGAGTTGGTTACGTTCACAACCAAGACCAATAATGAGTGCAGCAGCAAGATTAGGGTGCTGAGCATAGCCTGCCATCGTTCTACGTAGTAGCTGCATCGGCTCACCACTCATTTCCATGCCACAACCGATACCATGACTAAAGGCGACCACACCATCGATATTCGGAAAGTCTTTTAATCGTTCAGGCGTAAACCACTCTGCAATTTTATTTACTACTGTTGCAGAGCAATTGACGGTAGACAGAATACCGATGAAATTGCGCGTTCCGACTTTTCCATTGGATCTTAAATAACCTTGGAACGTTGCCCGCTCAGATTCTGGGAGAAGGCTGGTGGGTTTATATTCGCTGGCATAAGCATAGTCTCGATCGAATTCACGAAACTCTGTGTTATGGCTATGCACCATCATGCCAGGCTCAATATCAGCATTAGCAAATCCAACGGTAACGTTGTATTTCAGAATAGGCTCACCCTTAAGAATTTTCTTCGTAGCAATTTTGTATCCTGCAGGAACTTGGCTGCGGCTAGTAAAATTTTCGCTCGGTACAGATCGTCCAATCGCTACATCCACTCGAGCAACGACGATATTGTCATTAGGATGAAGTCGAATAATCGGTCCAGCCAGCTTTTTTCCTGATGTTTCAATCATTGAATGCTTTCAGTAAGTACATTTTTTGTTATTCCATCCCCAATACATCGAAGGCCGCCTTCAATTTTCTCGAATAGGAGTCAGAAACCTGTTGGATCTCTTCGGGTGACCACTTTCTGAAGCCTTCCCCGGCTTTCATACCCGTCTTTCCTTCGCTCATTAGCTGCAGTACCTTTGGTGGAAGAGTCGTGATATTCGAAAGCGAGGGGTAGATTTCTTTTGCCGCATTAGCCATCCCGTCCCACCCAGAAATTTCTTTTTGTGTCATCGGTCCGACGGCAGCATATCGAAATCCAAAGCTATAGCGAACGGCATCATCAATATCCTCTGGACTTGCAATCCCCTCTTGCACAAGTGAAAGAGCTTCGCGCATCAATGCATGTTGAATACGGTTGGCTAAAAATCCAGGGATATCTTTTTTAACTAGCACAGGTTTTTTATCGATATCTTTGTAGAGCTGACATGCTTTGTCTGCAAAAACTAATTCTGTCTTCTCTCCCATCACGATTTCTACCAATGGAACTACTTCTGCAGGCATAAAGTAATGGGCACCCATCATACGGTTCGCAGTTTTTAGTCCAAATGCAATTTTGCTAATGGGAAAGCCCGAGCTATTGCTACCAATGGGAATGTGCGCTGGAACAGTTTCGTCTAGGTGCTTGAAGATGGCTTTCTTCAGCTCTAAGTTTTCAGCAATGGTTTCGATGATCCATTCACAGTCTGACCAGTTATTCCAATTTTCGAAGATATCGCTAGTCTGGGCAGCACGAATAGCTTCAGGGTCTTTTAGTGCGTTAACTCCAGAAAGACCAATTTTCGCAGCAAGCGTGATCGCCTTACCTAGACAGGTGTCTGCCTTATCTTTACTTCTACCCAAGATTGCAACGGGGATACTCTTGGCTATGAAGCCAGCCGCGATTCCTGAGGCCATAATCCCAGTTCCAATAACGGCTACATATTTGCTCATTTTTAAACCTATGCGGTTAAGTTATAAATTAGTATGAATCATGAAACATTGATATTAACTTAAGGTTATCATTATTTATGGTTTAATGTTTTACCTATTAATAAAACTTATCCGTATAACTTTACTAAGGATTTCAGCAAATGACGATGC
>CANISN010000152.1 GCA_947470165.1 Burkholderiaceae bacterium
AATACCAAACAAACCGATCACAGCGATCAAGAAGTCAAAGCCGCGCATTAATTCTGGATTACCGAATGTCAAACGCAATTGACCTGTAACCGTATCCATACCAACAGTAGCCAAGGCGAAGCCCAGCATCATGGCAGAAATTGTTTTAAACGGCGACCCCTTGTTCATACCCACAAAACTACAGAACGTCAGCAAGTAAACCGAGAAGAACTCCGGGGGCCCAAATTGCAATGCAAACTTAGCAACCAGCGGAGCCAAGAAGGTAATCATCACGATGGCAAAGAACGCGCCTATGAATGAAGAGGTGAACGCTGCAGTTAAAGCCTCACCTGCTTTGCCATTTCGAGCCATTGGATAACCATCAAAGGTTGTTGCAACAGACCACGGCTCACCTGGAATATTAAAGAGAATAGATGTAATCGCTCCACCAAATAATGCACCCCAATAAATGCAAGAGAGCATGATGATGGCTGAGGTTGGAGGCATTGTGAAGGTCAATGGTAATAGAATCGCAATGCCGTTTGCACCACCAAGTCCCGGTAATACGCCAATGATCACGCCAAGTGTGACACCAACCAACATCAACAATAAGTTAAAGGGTGTCATTGCAATGGCAAAACCATTGAATAGAGCGTTAATTTCTTCCAACTTGTACTCCTTTTTTTCTAATCTTTTTTAATTGTATTTTTTAGTTAACGCCAACAAATTCGAGCGGATTAAACCATGAGCCATGTGGCAATGGAACTTGGAACCAGAACTCGAACATGAGGTACAGCGCTACGGTCACCCCAATTGATACCGCAATTGCTTTCCAAATTGGATATTTTCCTAACCACACCATAAAGATTGCGATGTAGAGGGCTGAAGCGACATAAATTCCAATCAATTGCACGCCCAACACAAAAACGATCCCCGGCAAAAGCACAGCCATGACTTGCTTTAAAGGCTCGCTATCGACAAATGACTCTGTTTTCTTTCTCTTATTGACGATTGCAGCCTGGTAAAGAGTGACTGTGCTTGAGAGCAGAATAATCAAGCTGATATAGAACGGGAAATATCCCGCTTCTGGGCCATCACTACCCCAACTCGCGCCTAACTTGAGGCTTCCAATCATTACTATGAGGCCAAAAGCAAGGAACAGGATAGCGGTAATGATATCCGCCGCTCTGACACTGATTGCTGAGTCTTCGTTTGAATTATTTGTGTGTTCAGACATTTGTTTTATTCACTAATTAAATTTGATTCATACGGATACTTAAAAAATAGGACCTCCGATTGGAGGCCCTACCTTATTCGCTACTGATTACTTAGCAAGGAATCCAGCTTCAGACATTAACTGCTTATGGAGCACTTCATTCAATGTCAACCAGTTATTAAATTCTTTACCAGTCATGAATGTTTGGTTGAATGCACCATCAGCCATGAACTTCTTCCACTCTGGAGTTGCACGTACCTTTTTGAACAGGTCAATGTAAAAGTCTACCTGATCTTGAGTTACGCCTGGAGCCATGAAAATACCGCGCAGCATCACGTAATCAGTAGATACCCCAGCCTCTTTACAAGTTGGAACGTCATACCAAGATTGCGTATCAGTGATTTTTTCTTTGTAAGGCATACGAGTGTCATCAAATACACATAAAGCACGTAATTTATTTGCGCGCCATTGAGCAACCGCTTCGATTGGGTTATTCACAGTAGAGTCAATGTGATTACCTACGAGCTGAACAGCAACGTCACCACCCCCTTTGAATGGGATATAAGTGAACTTAGCGCCAGTCGCTTTTTCAAGAGCAACGGTAATGATTTGGTCTTCTTGCTTAGAACCAGTACCACCCATTTTGAATTTACCTGGGCCAGCTGCTTTAGCGGCATCGATGTATTCCTTGGCTGTTTTGTATGGCTTATCTACGTTATTCCACAATACAAATTGATCTAAGGCCAACATGGCTACCGGAGTAATGTCTTTCCAGTTGAATGGAACACCAGTAGCTAACGGAGTTGTAAATAAGTTAGAAAGCGTAATCACGATCTTATGAGGATCGCCTTTCGCTTCTTTCATGGCCAAGAAGCCCTCAGCACCAGCACCAGCAGACTTATTAACAGGAATAATGGCCTGCTTCATCAAGTTATTTTTTGTGACTATTCCTTGAATCATCCGAGCCATTTGGTCAGCACCGCCGCCTGGTCCGGCAGGAATAACAAATTCAACTGGCTTAGTTGGTTCCCAAGCAGCAAAAGCAGGTGAAACACCAGCAACACCGAGGGCTAATGCGGTGGAAATCAATGCCCCTTTTAACTTCATCTTCATGAACGCTCCTCCAGAAAAAAAGCGAATACCAATATTACTTTGGCTTCTCTTTGTTATGTCAAGATTTTTATCTAAGTTGGAGCAGGAGCACTTGATTGCCATCAACAAATGTGAAATAGGCGCCTAGGGGTAACCCTAATAGAGGCTCGGGATCAGTTATTGAAATTAAACCTATATTTTTGTAGGAATTAAAACTAGCGGAATCGATCCAGTAGTTTCTTACTGACTTTGTCCAGCCGAGTGGCATCTTTAATCAAAAATTGTAGGCCGTTGGAATCGGCGATCAGGAGTGTATTGCCAGCAATGCGACGGATATCTTCCTCACCCTTAAGGCGAATTCTTGTAGGTCCACGATCAGTCTCTATATCCCAAATACTAGGAGTAGCAAAAGTGGATACTTTGGTGATTTTTTCGATAATGGGCATAAACTCGCGCGCAGCCATTTCAGCCTCAATGAGATCTAATTCAAGCTCTGGGATTACACTAACAGCATCAAACCAACACAGTTCTTTGCCAGACTGATCCATGATGGAAATTCCTGCGCTTGGTGCGGTAATCGGAAAAGCCCTAACGGGATAAACGCCTACATGACGAACTCCACTGGCATCAATCAATATGAGGCGGCCAAGCGCATCTCGTTCAAGTGTGTGTAGATTTTGATAATGGTTCATACCTCACCTCTTTTTTGCTTAGCAATCACTTCTAAGCGCTCTTCTTCGACCTTCGCCGCATTCTCTTCAATACTTTCACCGATAGCGCCACCCTCAACAAGCTCTGCAGCATGGCGCAGTTGGGCTTGATATAAGGCGTAGTACGGCCCCTGCTTATCCATCAACTCATCGTGTGATCCAATCTCGACTATCTCACCTTTATCGAGCACTACCAAGCGATCTGCTTTTCTAAGGGTAGAGAGGCGGTGGGCAATTGCAATCGTGGTTCGGCCTTTAACCAAGTTATCCAAAGCGCGCTGAATTTCTTTCTCGGTAGTAGTGTCAACCGAAGAAGTAGCTTCATCCAAAATCAAAATACTGGGGTTAATCAGAAGCGCACGTGCAATCGAAATTCGCTGACGCTCACCACCAGAAAGAGATTGGCCACGCTCACCTACCAACGAGTCATAGGCTAAGGGCAGGCGAAGAATAAATTCATGGGCATGGGCAGCACGCGCTGCTTCAATGATTTCTTCACGCGAAGCATCAGGTTTACCGTAGGCAATATTTTCAGCAATCGTGCCAAAGAATAAAAATGGCTCTTGAAGCACCAGGCCAATTCGCTTGCGATAATCAGCAATTCCGATACTTCGAATATCGCGCCCATCTAAAGCAATTGAACCAGCACTCACGTCATAGAAGCGGCAAATCAGATTTACCAAAGTGCTCTTACCAGAGCCGCTATGCCCAACCAAACCAATCATTTCGCCAGGAGCAATATCCAGATCAATCCCCTTAGATACGGCGCGGTTGCCATAACGGAAACCGACGCCCCGCATGGAGATGCGCCCTTTAACTGGGCCTAAGGGTGCCGGATTAATTGGCTCAGGGACGCTCGAAACGTGATCCAAAATATCAAAGATACGCTTTGCTCCTGCAGCTGCTTTCTGCGTATGAGAAACAATTCGACTCATTGAATCTAGGCGTATATAAAAACGTCCAATGTATGCAAGGAAAGCAATCAGTACACCTACTGTGACTTTTTGATGGGCGACCTGCCAAATACCAAATCCCCACACTACCAAGAGGCCAGTTTCAGTTAAGAGAGTGACTGTTGGTGAGAATAATCCCCATACGCGATTAACGCGGTCGTTAATTTGTAAGTTATGTTTATTGGAGTCAACAAAACGCTTAAGCTCACGATCTTCTTGAGCAAAGGCCTTCACCACCCGAATGCCCGGAATGGTATCTGTCAAGATATTAGTGACTTCAGACCAGATGCGATCAATCTTTTCAAAACCAAAACGCAGCTTATCGCGAACTACATGAATCATCCAGACAATGAATGGCAGAGGTGCGAGCGTCACTAAGGCCAGTAAGGGATCAATTGAAACCAAGATAGCCGCAGTCATGGTGATCATGAGCACATCGGTTGCAAAGTCCAAAGCGTAGAGCGAAAGAAACACACAAATGCGATCTGTCTCGGCACCGATACGCGCAATTAAATCACCCGTTCTTTTACCACCAAAATACTCTAAAGACAGTTTGAGTAAATGCTCAAAAGTTGTATTGCGAAGATCTGCGCCAATACGCTCACTCACCAATGCGAGGAGGTAGGTTTTCCACCAACCCAAGCCCCAGGCTACGATGGCCGCTGCAAATAAAGCAAATAAGTATTTACTCGCCAAATCAAAATCAATCGGATTGCCTTTTTCATAAGGAATCAAGACGTGATCCATGATGGGCATCGTGAGATATGGAGGAATCAAGGTGGCACCCGTCGAGAGCAAGGTCAATATAAACCCAAGCAATAACTCTTTTTTATAGGGGCGGGCAAAACGCCACAATTTAAATAAGGTCCATGTCGATGGCGGAGCATCTTCCTCGGGATCACAGGTCGGACAAGCATCT
>CANISN010000153.1 GCA_947470165.1 Burkholderiaceae bacterium
ATTCCAATCACAATTAGATAGATCAGGAGAAGATCAATCTCCGCATAAATGGAGACCGCGAAGGCTCGCAAGATACCGACAATGAGTGCCCCGACCAATGCACCACGCATACTACCAAGACCGCCAATGACAACCACAGCAAATGCCTCAACAACCACTTCTGAAATCACCTCTAGAGAAGCCGCAGCAGTTGGTACAACGAGTGCCCCACCGATCGTTCCTAAAATAGTACCCATAGTAAAAATTGCCACATTGATCCACACGACATTGACACCCATGGCCTCGCTCATGCGACGATTTTCTGCTGTGGCTCGCACAATTCGTCCAAAATTTGTCTTTTGTAATATCCAACCTAAACCGAGCGCGAGGATGATACTCGCGCTAATTACCAAAAGCTTGTAAGTTGGGATTGATGTGGATGCGAAATTGAGTTGGCCATAAGCCATAGACAAATTACCCAAGGTCATGGGAGTGGCACCCCAGATCATCCTAATTAAATCCTCTAGCAACAACATAATTGCAAACGTAAGCAATAATTGAAAGCCTTCCTCTCGGTCGTACACGAGTCGAAGCAATCTTTCGACAATTGGCCCTATAAGGCCCATTAATAGACCAGCAATAATTAATACGAAAATCAAGCCATAAGCAGGCATGCCAAATTTAATAGCCAATGAAACTAAAGTAATGCCGAAATAAGCGCCGAGTGCATAAAAAGCGCCACAAGCCAAGTTCACAATTTTTTGAACACCAAAGACAAGCTGCAAACCGCCAGCAAGCAGAAATAACACTGCGGCATGAAAAAGGCCGCTAAGAATGATGTCAATAAATGATGTCATTTTTCACATTCAAAAAAAGCTGAGCAACCCAAAGGTTGCCCAGCAGTTCTAACTATTAAAGAGTGATATTAGCAGTTTCAATCCACTGCCAGAAATCCATTCCTGGTGGCTTCTGCAGCTGATCACTAAACTTCTTATCAACCGGATTGATCGTGACAAAGTCATATTTATTCTTATGCGTTGTCAGGCCTTGATAGAAGGTTTGCTCCGCGATATGATCCTTGCGCATCATTCCTGGGCCGCCTAAAGATTGAACCTCAACACCTTCCATTGCGGCAGCAATTTGATCTTTGTTAGGCCACTTACCACCGTTAGCCTTGAGTGCTTTTTCAACGCCAGCTTTATAGACTTGCATTGCAAAGTAAGCCCTATCAGCTTCCCAATTTGGATAGTCTTTGAATTTATCGTAGTACATAGCCACGAATTCTTTTTGGAGGGGGCTAGCATTTGGCAAATCAAAATACATGGTGTTATGACCAAAGACCATACCTTCTGGTGTGAACTCTTTCTTCATCAACGTATGCTGAAAGCCTGCAGCAGGCAGTACAAATTTCACATCTCCATTACCTAATCCAGCCGCATTTGCATTTTGCATAAATACTGGCAAATCAGCAAATAGGAGCGAGGAGAATATTAGGTCTGGTTTGGCTGCCTTCAAAGCTGCAATTTGCCCTGATAGCTCCATAGCTCCAACCTTGGGCCATTGCTCGGCAACTACCTTATGTTCAATATTAAAACGCTTCAAGAGGGCCTGGAATGCGGCCCAGTTATTTCTACCATATGAGTAATCTGGATTGATACCTGCAATCGTTGCAAACTTACCCTTGTATTGCTTAATAGCAATCAAGGAAGCCATTACAGCTTCACACTCATTATCAGTTGAGCGGAACAGATACTTTGGTTTTGGGATGGTTTCCTTTACTCCATCTTGAGTAGTTCCGTCCCAGTAAATAGTAATCGTCTGCATTTCTTCAACAGTTGGCCCAAGCGCCAAAGAAACCCCTGAAGAAACTAAACCTTGAACGCAGTCAACTTTATCTTGGAGCACGAGCTTGCGATAACGCTCAGTTGTATCTTTAGCATTTGTCTCTTCTTCAATGACCAACTCAACCTTACGGCCACCAATTCCGCCTGACTTATTAATCTTATCGGCTGCAAACACTGCTCCACGTAGGCCGCACTCACCAATAGTTCCTGCAATACCAGCCCGAGGGGCAAGAATACCGATTTTAATTGGGGTGTTTTGAGCGATAGCCGGAAAGCCCCACCCACTAGCTGCTAGGGCTGTGAGTGCCCCAACTCCCTTAATCATCTCACGACGACCTTGATTATTGACTTTCTGTTTTTTCATTTCATTCTCCTATAAATCTTAGTTAAACAAGACATCAACTACAACTAACGGCATCACTCTTGCGACATTACGGTCTTACGCGTAAATTCTTCTATGTAATCAAGTAACTTATCTACTGCTAAAGCGGCTTCTTTTTCACTACCTAAAAAAATAGCATTGGCAATCTCGGCATGCAAAATCGCCGCCTCTTTAATATCGCCGATTCGATGAAAGTTACCGAACCAAAATCTTCTAGACATACCCTGAAGCATGGATAAAGCCTTGGATGCATATTCATTTTTGGCGGTAATAATTGTTAAATCATTGAACTCTTTATCAACTTTCAGAAAAAGCTGATTATTATTTTCTTTTGCAGCTCTTTTAAAATCTTTAGACATTCGCTCAAATTTTTCGCGCTCCTCTGCAGTGCATCTTTTCGCCGACTTTGTGCAAATTAGCCTTTCGAGCTCACGACGTGTTTCGAGGACCCTGAGTTGCTTTTGTGGATTGAGATCTGAAATAAAAATACCGCGCTTAGGCATAATAGACACAAGGTGTTCATGGCTCAGGCGCTGAATAGCTTCTCTTATTGGGGTTCTCCCAATACCCAGCATGGTAGAAAGCTGACTTTCTGAAACTGGTGTACCTGGAGCTAACTTCATAGTCACAATCATCTCTTCCAATTGCTCGTATGCCTTATCCGAAAGAGACGAATTTTCATTAGTGGCAACAATAGGAGTTTTAGTAGTTTTCTTCGTTGCCATTTTCATCACGCAAAAACGGTAGGGGCTTGCGCTCGATCAAACATGCCATAGTCACGCTGAACTTCGTAAATTCCAACATTAGTCAACTTTTGGCCAATAACAAATTTCAATAAATCAGCATCTTCTATCTGCGCATCCAATAAAGCAATTCCCCTATTTGGATTAATAATTCCTCTAAATAGCCTAGGCAAAGCATCCATATTGATTTGCGCTCTATTCACAAACTCTTGCGCCTCAGAAAAATCTCCTACCAAAGCAATCACAGCCTTTTTATTGAGCGCATGATTGGTAGCCGTCAAGCAGCCTACCCTTAAGCGATAGTCCTCTAGAATAAGATTTCTGCCACAGACTTGAGCCCCATGGTGATCGTACTGACAGCGCCAAGAGCTTAATGCATGCTCGTCAACCCATTGAGAGTGGGACAGGTACCAACCAGACCTTCCTAGATTTTCAAAGCGCTCCACTGAAATAAATCCAGGATTTTTCTCAACAAGAGGCTTTAAACCACTAGCCATGCCAAAGTAGGCATCAGCAAATCCTTTTTTTGGCAGGACGTCAAAGAAGACAGAGTAGGTCATAAGATGTGAAGTAAAAAATTACTTCTCTAGCGTTTTTGCTTCCTCAGAACTCAAGATCGGGCCTTCAAGGGTAACCTTCTCATCCTGAACCTTGCCATTCTTAAATTTTTCTATGATCGGCTTTAGCTTTGGATCTATATAAGCCTCATTAAACCCATTAAATAAAGTTCCTAAAAGGCTACGTTTAAGATCAGACGTACCCATCACCCAATCAGCTAGTGGGAAGCTTAGATTCATATTTTTATGCATCATGATGCCCATATTGTGGTGTGCAGCATGGTGACGTCTAATCGTATTCACAAATGGCATGTTGCGCACAAACCAATTTTCTTTCACATGGCAACAGTAGTGAAATGTCTCATAAATCAGATAATGGCCAACCATGGTCATGAATAAAAAGTATCCAACATTAGGATTAAAGATTTGGCTAGCTATGTACCCAAATAAAGTCCCAGCAACACCTAAAACACTCAGTACACGCCATGGAAAGAAAACAATCCTAAACTCTTTGACTGTATCGATAGTGTAGTCAGTATCGGTAAAGTACTGATGATGTTGGCGTGTATGACGATCGTAAATTGCGCGTAAAGCAAATACATCAATTAAGCGATGCATGACATATTTATGCATCGCCCATTCGACAAAGTTTCCAGCTATTGCCACTGGGATAATAACCATCCACTCCCAAGTGACATTAGAAAGATTGGAGACACAGTAATAGATAAGGAAGATTCCTACCGCATACATCACTCCAATGTGCAGCAGACCATTATAAAAAGGACTTACACCGTCGATATATTGATCGCGGAATTTCTTTTGCCGCTCGGTCATCACCATCTCTTGGAAAGCAATACTCATAGTTTTCTCCATCGCTAATCAATTATATATGTCACTAATATACTAGATAAATGTCAGATTTCAGCTAGATTAAAGTTAAGGTATTACCCTGATATTCGCAGACTACAAAAAAGGATTTTTGACTGAAAGGCAGCAAGGATGCCAGATCAATAGGCTAGATTGCTCTTTTTTCTTTAGGAAAAATAACTGCTCCAACAACGGTAAGTAAACTCAGTCCAGCAATCGCCTTGAGCATCAAATCAAATCCGCCTTGGTTATATAAAATAGAAACCAATCCTACGGACAGCCCCGCGCCTGGAGTCGAAAATCGCATCTAAGTCTAGCCTTATTCGTATTTAGAAAGATCCGGTGTACGCATAACAACCCTATAAGACTTCAAAATTCTGCTTATCCCACTATTTTTTAATGCCTAAGAATACTAAATTAGTGCAATCTGGAGAAATTATGTACGTACCAACCAATGCTGGCAAAGGTCGAAGGAAAGGTTCTGTCAA
>CANISN010000154.1 GCA_947470165.1 Burkholderiaceae bacterium
ATTTGGGCTTCCAGTTGCTGAGAAATTGTTCGCAGTGCTAAAGCAAGATCACCCGACCGTTCGCTAACCCTAATCAGGTTTATAAATTCTTGGTTAAATTTTCTATCCTGTGTACTTAAGCAAAAAGAAAAGCTATTCCCTTTTTGGAGTAGAGAGCAAATATCTTCTAACCAAGGCTGCGAAGATTTTGGTGCAGACTGAATCAATAGTTGAATAGCGTTGAGTAGTGGGAGTCCGGCCTCAAGTAAGACGAGCATCTGTTCAGCAAAATACAGCTGCTCAGATTTGCTAAGTTTCTTATTTAAAAATATTCTAATTAATGTCAAGCGCCAAGTTCCGAATCTAAGGAGGCCAGATCTATTAAGCCAGCCTTGACAGCTTGCATACCTGCAGAGTAAATATTTAGAGGATGGATTGATTCAGCTAATTGTTTGCTGCTTAAAACTTCATGTACACCAAGGCGACCAAAATAACCCGATCCGTTACAGACTTGGCAAGCTGTTTTGCTAGGCATTTGATTACATTGTTTGCAGCGTTTACGAACGAGTCTTTGAGAGCTAATGAAGAGAAGACAGGATTCAATCGACTCTTGATCTATGCCCAGACTTTTGAGTCGACTGATGGCGCCAATCGCATTGCGTGTATGCAAAGTACTGAGAACCAAGTGGCCTGTTTGCGACGCTTGAATAGCAAGCTGTGCACTTGCGGTATCGCGTATTTCACCAATCATGATGATGTCAGGATCTTGGCGTAATAGGGCGCGAATAATCGTTGGAAAATCGAGACCCGCCTTAGGGTGATATGCGACCTGATTGATCCCAGGTAGTCGGATTTCAACAGGATCCTCTACTGAGCAAATATTGCGTTCTACTTGGTTGAGCGCGCTCAAGCAGCTATAAAGAGTGCGCGTCTTTCCGCTCCCTGTTGGTCCAGTTACCAGAATTAAGCCATTAGTTTGATTGATAGCATTTTGAAATATACCTAGTTGTTCTGGTAGCAGGCCGATCTGATCTAGTGCAAGCTCATCCAGACGACTAGGCAGAATACGTACCACCACTTTTTCGCCATGTAGAGTAGGCAGGATGGATACCCTGCAATCGATATTTGGATGACTGAAGTCGTAGCCAATAGCAAGCCGTCCATCTTGAGGCAAACGTTTTTCTGCGATATCTAAACGTGCCAGAATTTTAATACGCGTAATTAAACGCTCATGCAGATCAATGGAGTATTGGTTTTGTAATGTCAGTTGACCATCTATTCTTACGCGTACTACGGTCTCTTGAGATCTAGCCTCAATGTGGATATCCGTAGCCCGAGTATTAAGTGCATTAATAGCGATTTCATGCCAGGTTCGAATAATGTGAGAGTCATGTAGTAGCTCGTTCAATCTAGATTCGATTGAGTAATAGGCTTGTATAGCTTGACAGTTTTTACACCATGCTCATCAAACTGAACTATTTCCATTACTACGTCAGCAATTCGAATACTCACATCGTAATCAGGAATGGCTTCTAGTTTTTCCAAGATAAGACCGTTTAAGGTGCGCGGACCATCAAGTGGAAGATCGAGTTTGAGGAGACGATTTAAATCTCGCAATGAAGCAGTACCACTAGCAAGGTAA
This sequence comes from Burkholderiaceae bacterium, assembly GCA_947470165.1. Classification (GTDB taxonomy): domain Bacteria; phylum Pseudomonadota; class Gammaproteobacteria; order Burkholderiales; family Burkholderiaceae; genus Polynucleobacter. Next base: position 1,622 of record CANISN010000154.1, read on the forward strand.
GTACCGTCAGCGAGCCAATGAGGATCATTGGAAAGATTGGAGAATGAGGTAGTGAACTCCCCGATTAATTCTTCAACGATATCTTCAAAGGTGACTAGACCAAGTACTTCACCATATTCATTTACCACTAAGCTTAAGCGTTGTTGGTTATCTTGGAAAAATTGCATCTGTTGCAGAACAGGCGTTCCACTAGGAATGAAGTAGGGTTCATTCAATAAGGATCTAAAGTCTTCGTGACGAAGTTCTAGATTACCCAGTAATGACAGTACTTTTTTTACAGAAAGTATTCCAACAATGCGCTCAGAGTCACCATCGGAGACTGGTAATTTGTTGTGATAGCAAGTTTCAAGTTGCTGTATAACCTCATCAATCGGCCTAGAGAGATCGAGCACTTCAATCTTTGAGCGAGGCGTCATTACATCATCTACTAAGATATTTTCTAAGTTAAATAGATTCAGCAAAATGTTGCGATGGTGGGTGGAGACAAAACGATTCGATTCAAGAACCAAGCTACGCAACTCTTCTTTACTCATCACTCTATTTTCAGTGGAGGTCTGCAATCCAGAAACTCTCATCAAACCAGATACAAAGTTGTTGATAAACCAAAGTAGGGGTTTTAATAAAAAAGTGAGGGGTAGGATGATCCAACCAACATTGCTAGCAATTTTTTCTGGAAAGGCTGCTCCAATAACTTTCGGCGTGATCTCACTAAAAATAATGATCAGTAAGGCAACCACTAGGGTAGCAATCGATAGCACAAGGCCGCTATCTCCAAAAATATGAAGTGCAATACCAGTGACTAAAATTGGTAGGATGGTATTGATGAGGTTATTTGAAATGAGCAGTACTGATAACAGTGAATCAATACGCTTCAATAACCTTTCAGCAATTGCGGCCCCAGCATTTCCGCCATTGGCCATAGCGCGTAGGCGATGACGATTGGCAGACAGCATGCTGGTTTCGGCCATAGAAAAAAAGCCGGAGAGTGCGAGTAAAAATAGGACTAATGCGGCTTGGCCCATAAAAGGCCAATCATCGAAAAAGGTGTCCATGAGTTATGCCTACAAAGAATAAGGAGCAACCAATATAGCAAAGTGCAATTTCACTAGCTATAGGTGTTTTGGAAAAATGAATGAATACATTCTTTAAGATCTGTCAGAATCTTCTACATGCCGCCCTCTAAATCCATCGAATATTGCGTGATATCAGCCCCTTTTGGCTGTTTGGGGGTGCAAACAGAGTTTGTAGATAGCAGTTTGATGATCTCAAAAATTGATTATTTGCCTCCAAATACCGTCTTGAGTCCTCCAGGTAATCATTTGGCAAAAGCATTTTCAATGCAGTGCGATCAGTATTTCAAAAATGCCTCTACTGTTTTTGATCTCCCGCTCAAGCCTACTGGGACAGTCCATCAGCAAAAGGTCTGGGGTGCCGCTCAAGGTATTGGGGTAGGCAATACCAGGACCTACGGCGAGATTGCAAAACAGATTAAAAGTGGGCCCCGTGCAGTTGGGACAGCTTGTGGTGCCAATCCATACCCTTTAGTTACCCCATGCCACAGGATTGTTTCTGCACAAGGTCTTGGAGGCTTTATGGGGGAGGATAACCCTGGGTTTTATCGCCAGATTAAACTGTGGCTCTTAAAGCACGAAGGCGCAATTTAACTTGCTACAGATAGCTTTCTCAAGCCACTAGAGGCGGTGTAAAAAAATGCTTTCATCAAAAAATCATTACCAGCAGCTAGTTTGGTAAAGCTATAGAAAATCCAAACAGTGTTTCTAGAGAGTTTTGCCGCAGGCTTATTGCCGAATTCTTTTCTAGCGGCAATCTTTTCCAGGGTCATGACCGCAAGACCAAATGCTAAGAGGCAGAAACGTCTCATACCTATTTCCTGCCTTGGAATCAGAAAAATATAACTAAGAGAACTCTGTAGCTTTTCGTAGGCAATCTTGAGAAGCGGAGTTTGGCTCATATTCGCAGGCCTCCAGGACACACCACGGGCATAGTCCTCGGGCGAATCTTTCAGAATGTTGGTCATTTGTAAGGCTTGGCCAAAGTCAATAGCCAGCTTCTCATGGCCAATAATATTTTTTGCAAATGCAGGGGAGTAGTGGCCAAAGACCATAGTGAGAAGTTCCCCAACTACACCCGCCACAACATAGCAATACTCTTCAAATTCAGCGAGGTCTTTAAGTCCCGCTTGCGTTTGTCGATTGTGAAAATGTGACATGCCCTCAGACATGATCGACACGCAACGACTAATAGCTGCTTGATCGCTGCTGGGAAGGGTATTCAGAATGCGAAGAATGGTTGGGGTGTGAGTAATTAAATCGAGCTCATCAACATTGGAATAACCCCTTAAGGCATCTAGGCAGGGGGTCACGAATGAGGCCACGGGAATCATGCCAAGAACTGCCTCTAAAAATAATTTAGATAAGGCCTGTTTCTCTATTGGACTCAGTTCAGCCGCGTCCTCGATTGTGTCGACGATTCGGCAAAGTAAATAGGTGTTACCAACTACTATTTCAATAGCTGGAGGAAGTAAGGGGATGGTGAGTGCAAAAGTACGTGAAACAGAACCCAAAATCATCTTTTGGTAAGCTAAATCGCTATTTGGGTTGTCTAATTTGGCATTCATTCCTGAATTATGTCAGACAGGCTCGCCCAAATTTGGCTCCTATTGATTAAATGTCATAAGTAACAAAGCCATATAATTTGTGCAAATTCCTGAAGGAGACATAGGGCGATGCTGATTTGGTTTGTCATCATCTATTGGGTGATATCTGTAGGTATTGGTCTTTGGGCCGCGTTACGGGTTAAAAACACCGCTGACTTTGCTGCGGCTGGGCATAGCCTTCCATTGCCGATTGTTACTGCCACCGTATTTGCTACTTGGTTTGGTTCTGAAACGGTCTTGGGTATTCCAGCCACCTTCCTAAAGGAGGGGCTTGGCGGAATTGTTTCCGACCCTTTTGGATCTTCAATGTGCCTGATTTTGGTTGGGCTCTTTTTTGCTCGCCATTTGTATAACCGCCGTATGCTCACTATTGGTGATTTCTTCAGAGAAAAATATGGTCGCACTGTAGAAGTTTTGGTGGCCCTCTGTATTGTGGTCTCGTATTTGGGCTGGGTTGCTGCGCAGATTAAAGCTCTGGGCTTAGTTTTTAATGTTGTTTCTGAAGGGGGTATTTCTCAGACTCTTGGCATGTTGATTGGC
>CANISN010000155.1 GCA_947470165.1 Burkholderiaceae bacterium
AGCGTCAGACTTTGAAGTAATAATTATTGATCCCCGCGAAGAATATGCCGAAGGCATTAATCGTGAGCATATCCAATTCATCAAAGGCATGCCAGATGATGTACTACTAGATATCGGGGTTGATTCTCATACAGCAGTAGTGGCCTTAACTCACGACCCTAAACTCGATGATATGGCGCTCATGGAAGCACTCAAGTCCCCTGCTTTTTATGTTGGTGCATTAGGTAGTAGGGTAAATACACAGAAGCGCAAGACCCGCCTACTAGAGTTTGATGTGACCCAAGAACAAGTAGAGCGACTGCATGGGCCGGTTGGTTTATTCATTGGCGCACTCACCCCACCAGAAATTGCCGTATCGATTTTGGCAGAAGTAATTGCCGTCAAATATGGTGCGCCCATTCCAAAGAAAGTCTAGATAAATAAAAACTCGATCAAACAACTAGTCGGATTTTTGTTAGCTGGGTAGCTTGAGCTATAACAAGGGGATTAATTCGATTTTAGCTTACCGTCCTTGAGTCGTGGCTCCACAAAATGACCTTTACGAGCACGGTTGCCAGCGAATGATTTCAAGGTTTTCGCATCTAGATTTAATTCGGTAGGTTTGCCTGCACGACCAGCACCAGAATAGGTAGCACCTTCGGCACCGACCGCAATCGCAGAAGCTAACTTCTCTTTGCCATCTAGACCCATCAGGATCACACCTTTACCACCGGTAGGCAAGCGCTTAAGTTCATTTAATGGGAACACCAATAACTTGGAACTTTCGGAGAGGCAGGCAACTTGCTTCATACCAGCCGTGACTTTTGCAGCACCCAAAGGTGCATCACCGCCAGGGAACTTGCTATCAATGCCCACAAAAGATTTACCAGCTTTATTACGTGTAGTCATGTCTGCCACATTGGCCAAGAAACCATTGCCTGATCTAGTAGAAATTAATACCAAATCGTCAGATTGACCTGCGTAATAAGCAACCATTTGCGATCCAGCAGCTAAGTTTACAAAACTAGTTAATGGTGAGCCATCGCCTCTCGCTCCGGGTAACTCACTGACAGGGACTGTGTAGACTCGGCCATCGCTTCCGAAGCCTTGGATAACATCGACGGTACGGCATTCAAAGGTACCGTAGAGTGCATCACCCGCCTTGAAAGCAAACTGAGTTGCATCATGCTCATGACCTTGGCGAACGCGTACCCAGCCTTTTTGAGACACGATGACAGTAACTGGCTCATCCAATACTTTAGTTTCTGCAACAGCGCGCTTATCTTCCTGAATCAAGGTACGGCGATTATCGCCAAAATCCTTCATATCGGATTCGATTTCTTTGATGATGCGCTTACGTAAAACAGAGTCACTTTGCAATAAACCTTGGAGATCATCGCGCTCGGACTTGAGTTCATTGAGCTCTTGCTCAATCTTAATGCCTTCGAGGCGAGCCAACTGACGTAAGCGGATATCAAGAATATCTTCTGCTTGCCGATCGCTCAATTTGAACTCTTTAATGAGGTCTACTTTCGGCTCATCGCTATTGCGAATAATCTTAATTACCTTATCGATATTTAGAAGAACAATTAAGCGCCCTTCCAAAATATGCATCCGGTCATTGACTTTACCTAAGCGGTGCTGAGTACGTCGTGTAACAGTACCCACCCTAAAAGAAATCCATTCCGAGATGATCTCTTTCAAACCCTTTTGACGCGGACGACCATCAGTACCGATCATCACCAAGTTCATGGGCGCATTGGATTCCAATGATGTGTGGGCTAACAATAAGTTTGCGAACTCATTGACCTCAATATTTTTGCTCTTTGGCTCAAATACCAAGCGCACGGCCGCATCTTTACTGGATTCATCACGAACACCATCAAGCACATTCAGAATGGTGGACTTGAGATTACTCTGCTCTGGAGTCAAAGTCTTCTTACCAACTTTAACCTTGGGATTGGTGATCTCCTCGATCTCTTGCAGTACGCGCTGCGATGAAGTGGACGGCGGTAATTCATTGACAACAATTTGCCACTGACCGCGAGCGAGCTCTTCCACAGACCAACGGGCACGTACCTTAAGACTGCCGCGACCAGCTTCATATATCTGTGCAATTTCTATTGGAGAAGAAATAATTTGCCCACCGCCAGGATAGTCAGGGCCCGGCATGATATCTAAAAGTTCTGAAATACTCATTTTGGGAGACTTCATTAATGCAATGGCTGCGCTAGCGACTTCACGCAGATTATGGGAAGGAATCTCGGTTGCCATACCAACTGCAATACCTGATGCACCGTTCAATAGAACGAAAGGTAAGCGCGCTGGTAATAATTTAGGCTCTTGAAATGATCCATCGTAGTTGGGTGCAAAATCAACCGTGCCCTCATCAATCTCACTGAGTAACAAGCCAGCAATTTTAGTTAAACGCGCTTCTGTATAACGCATTGCTGCTGCGCCATCACCGTCGCGTGAGCCAAAGTTCCCTTGGCCATCAATTAGCGGGTAGCGTAAGGAAAAACTCTGAGCAAGTCGAACCAATGCGTCATATGCAGATTGATCACCATGTGGATGGAATTTACCTAAAACATCACCAACTACGCGGGCACTCTTAACAGGCTTTGCATCAGCACGCAAGCCCATCTCACTCATTGAGAACAGGATGCGACGCTGCACCGGCTTTTGACCATCGGATACATCTGGCAATGCACGACCCTTCACTACACTAATCGCGTAATCTAGATATGCACGCTCTGCATACACAGCCAGCGTTAAGCTATCTTTGTCATCTTCATTGAGTTCGACTATTTTTGGATCATGGGGATCCTTAGGGCCACCCGCCCGGGGTGCTACCACTGCATCTTCTTCAACAATATTCATCCCAATGGATTCGCCAGAGAATAAATCGGCTTGCTCAGTTAACTTTGTTTTACCAGGGGTCTTTTTAATAGCCATTAGATGTCCGCCTCCACCTCATTGCCGCGTTCTTCTAGCCAATCACGACGTGCTCCAGATTCGGATTTACCCATCAACATATCCATTGTTTTAATTGTTTCATCTTCTGTCCAGGCACCTAAGGTCACAGGTAATAAGCGACGGGTATCTGGATTTAAGGTGGTATCCCACAATTGCTCTGCACTCATCTCACCTAAACCCTTAAAGCGGGAAATTTGCCAAGCAGATTCTTTCACGCCATCTTTACGTAACTTATCTTCAATGGCTTGTAGTTCGTTTGCATCTAGAGCATAAATTTTTTGTGCAGGCTTTTTTCCACGTGCTGGTGCATCTACCCTGAATAAGGGTGGTCGAGAAATATGAATGTGGCCCAATTCAATTAACTTGGGGAAATGCTTGTAGAACAGCGTGAGCAGCAGAACCTGAATATGTGCACCATCCACATCCGCATCAGACAAAATACAGACTTTTCCATAACGCAAATTCGATAGATCAGGACTGTCGTTAGCGCCGTGCGGATCAACACCAATCGCGACTGCAATGTCATGTACCTCATTATTAGCAAACAAACGGTCGCGCTCTGCTTCCCAGGTATTCAGGACCTTACCGCGTAAGGGCAAGATTGCTTGATATTCTTTATTGCGGCCCATCTTTGCGGAGCCGCCCGCTGAATCGCCCTCAACTAGGAAGATTTCATTCAGGCCAATATCTTGACTCTCACAATCAGTCAGTTTTCCAGGTAGCACTGCTACACCGGATGATTTCTTCTTCTCTACTTTTTGGCCGGCACGGGTTCTGGCTTGAGCTTGCTTGATCACTAAGTCAGCGAGTTTGCGGCCGTAATCCACGTGCTCATTGAGCCAAAGCTCTAATGCAGATTTAGCATAGCCAGAAACCAAACGTACCGCATCTCTAGAATTCAAGCGCTCTTTAATTTGACCTTGAAACTGTGGGTCTAATACTTTGGCTGACAAAATAAAGGAAGCGCGTGCAAAGACGTCCTCAGGCATTAACTTCACACCCTTGGGCTGCAAAGCGTGCATTTCAATAAAGCCTTTAACAGCGTTAAAGAGTCCTTCACGTAAACCACTTTCATGTGTTCCACCTGCGGGAGTCGGAATGAGATTGACATAACTCTCGCGCACTGGTGGGCCATCCTCAGTCCAAGTTACCACCCAAGCCGCACCCTCCCCTTCAGCGAAGGAATCATCATCACCATTACCAGTGGCGTATTGCTCACCTTCAAAAGGAGGAATGACTTCTGCGCCATGACCTGCTTGTGCCATCGCTTCATTTAGATAACCGCGTAAGCCTTGGGCGTATTGCCAAGTCTGACTCTCACCAGACTTTTCTTGAATCAGAGTGACTTTTACGCCTGGTAATAAAACTGCCTTAGAGCGCAATAAACGGATCAGCTCAGGCATCGGAATACCCGGGCTATCAAAATATTTACCATCAGGCCATGCACGTACTCGAGTACCGTGAGATTTATCTTCTTTAGCACCCTTACTGGTCTTTAGTTTCTCGATGACCTTGCCACCGGCAAAAGTCAAAGTAGAGACTTGGCCTTCACGCCACACCGTCACCTCTAAACGCTTAGACAAGGCATTGGTTACTGAGACGCCGACGCCGTGCAAGCCACCGGAGAAGGCATAAGCACCCCCGCTACCCTTTTCAAACTTGCCGCCTGCATGTAATTGGGTGAAGACGATTTCTACAACGGGCAACTTCTCAGTGGGGTGAATTCCTACTGGGATACCACGACCGTCATCCTCTACGCTCACACTACTATCGGTGTGCATAGTTACGATAATTTGCTTACCAAAACCACCTAAAGCCTCATCGGAAGCGTTATCCAGCACCTC
>CANISN010000156.1 GCA_947470165.1 Burkholderiaceae bacterium
CAGTAATTTTCTCGCGCTGAGCAGCCGGCATGTCTGCATGCACCGACCAGTTGTAGTTAAAGTACGGCGGGGTTGTAAAAAATACATCGACCTTACTTGTATCAACCTTATTTTCTGCAACAAATTTACGCCATACCGTTATATCCAACGCTGCCGCATCAACACGACCACTAACAACCGATGCAATGGTTGCATCATGCGCTCCAGAGTAGGCCACCCGTTTAAAGTCTTTGTCTGGATCGACCCCCGCCTCTAACAAAAAGAAGCGTGGCATTAAATGACCTGAAGTGCTTGATTGAGATCCAAAGCTAACTTGCTTTCCTTTGAGATCAGCAAGACGTTTGATACCAGAATTTGTTTGAGTAATGAACACTGACCGAAAATTAGTATCTTCTTCACGCTGAGCAATTGGAATAATCTTTCCGCCAGAACGAATTTGAGCTTGTACGTAAGTAAAACCGCCAAACCATACAAGTTCAACCTGCTTGTTCACAAGCGCTTCTACTGCCGCAGGATAGTCATTAACTGGCACAAACTCGACCTTAGTGCCTACCGTACGTTCCAGATACTTGGTCAACGGACCAAATTTACGTATCTGCTCAGTTGCAGCCTCTTCTGGAATAGTAGTGACACGCAAGACAGTTTGGGCACCTAGGCCTAATGAAGTACCAAAGAGCCAAAGGCAAAAGACTAATTTTAGATAATGTGTCATGTATTTACACCTTAATAAGAATAAGTAGGAAATTGTATAGAGGATTTAGAAAATGGGTGCGAGCTCTAAGATCACCGGTAAATCCCATAAATGCCTAGAGAATGTCACAATAAAATCATGCTAGTTTTCCTCCGAATGAGGGCTTCCGATAATTTAAGATAAATACTTACAAGAAAAACTTGCATTATGATTAGTATCATCAGTTAGGTGCAGATTGTTTTAACCTACCAAAGACCCAAGGAAACTAAAAAGATGAGTAATTCATTAGATACTATCGCACCCTTGCGAGAATTTGTTATTGGGATGACTAAATTAGTTAGCGAAGAGTCAGAAGAAAAAAATCTCATTCCCAAAAGTTCGCAATTACTAAAGTCGCTAATTCAATCAGACTCTTGGCTACCAGAATTCTGTACTGTTCCTCACCCTGAGTTTTATCAACAATTCTTACTGCATGCAGATCCACTAGGCAGATTTTCTGTAGTGAGCTTTGTATGGGGTCCGGGTCAAAAGACACCAATACACGATCACTGCGTCTGGGGCCTGATTGGCATGCTTAGGGGAATGGAAAAAGGTCAGCGCTACAAACAATTACCTTCCGGTGAACTAGTGATCGATGGCCCTGAAGCCTTTTTACGCCAGGGCGAGATCGAAGCCGTTAGTCCTACTGTTGGCGATATTCATGTAGTGAGTAACGCAGTTCCAGACAAAACCTCTATCAGCGTTCATGTGTATGGGGCTAATATTGGTGCAGTCAAACGTCACACCTATGATCCTGTCACCGGCAGTCCTAAGAATTTCGTTTCTGGCTATTCCTCAAAGCAGGTTCCCAATCTCTGGGACCGCTCAGCGGAGATGAGAGCAAGCCTCTAATCCATAAGGATTACTGAGCGGATTTCTTTGCCTTGCTTTAAGCGAGCAAGGCCCTCATTCACATCTATTAAACCAATTCTGCTCGTGATGTACTCATCGAGTAGTAATTTTCCTGAGAAGTAAGCATCCGCCAAAAATGGGAAATCAATTTCTGGTCTAGTGCCACCATAGCTTGATCGGTGGATGCGCTTCTCACCCATCAGCGAGCCCCATCGAAAAGAGACCTTCTGATTGACCGGTACCTTGCCAAGCCAAACTGCTTTACCGCCAGCTCTAACAATCTCTACGCTCAACTGAAAGGCAGCCTCATTGCCTGCGGACTCAACCACGCAATCAAATCCAATCTGATGGGTCATTTGCATACAGGCTGCTATTACATTCTCATCAGCAAGTAGGATATCCGTAGCACCAAATTTTTTAGCTGTTTGCAGTTTCTCTAGATCCCGATCAATAGCCAATATTTTTCCAGCATTTGCTAGCTTAGCCCCCTGAATTGCAGATAGGCCCACAGCCCCACATCCAATTACTGCTAAGGTTCCGCCTGGTTCTAGCTCTGCAATATTTAAAATAGCTCCAACACCTGTCATCACCCCACAACCAATTAAGCAAGCAACTTCAAAAGGCAATTCTTTAGACACCTTGACAGCACATTCCTCGGTGACTACGACAAGCTCAGAAAAACTACCTGCATACATCAACTGGTGAACTGGGCCATCTTTGGCATAAATTCTAGGAGCCCCATCAAAATGAAAGGACTTAGCGGCATTTGTCCGGTACTGACTACAAATAATTCTTTGCTTGCGTTGGCAGAAATAACAAATACCGCAGTATGGATTCCAGGAGATTACAACGTGATCTCCTGGCTTGATGTGAGAAACATCCTTGCCTACCGATTCCACAATACCAGCAGCTTCATGACCGGGGATAAATGGTACGGGCGTGCCGAGCGCCCCTTCAACCGCCTCAAGATCTGTGTGACAAAGACTGGTGGCCTTGACTCTGACTACGACATCTTTGTTTAATAAATCCTTGAGTGATAAGGTCTCAATTTCTAAAGGACGACCAATCTCCCTGAGTACCGCTCCAGAAAAGTTCATGCAGAACGTACTTTCGGGTCTGCTAAGGATGCATCGTAGCTATCAACCTTGGTACCTTTATAGAGAATCTTGGCGCTTTTCTCTGTAATCTCTTGATGCAACTTCACAAAAGCAGGCTCCATCTCTTGGCTGGGTCTAGGTTCATGAGCAAAGGTTTTAAAAGTATCTTCACCGCGCACTAGGGTTGCTGAATCATCACCTTCAATTTGTTTTACAAAGGTTGGGATGTAGCGAATTGCAAACCCAATCCGCCTCGCATCTGAATTATTGGGTGGTGAGCCATGAATAATACGCACATGATGCAAGGACATCTCACCAGGCTCTAACTCTAAAGCAACGGCATTACCCTCGTCGACCTCTACCGCAACCTCTTGTCCACGGGTGAGTAAATTATTTTTGGAGTAAGTATCTCGATGCGGAATTTGCTCCATCGTATGGGAACCCGGAATCACCGCCATAGCCCCATTACTTTTATTGCTAGGCGATAAGGCAATCCATGCAGTCACAACATCGGGCGATGATAAACCCCAGTATGTAGAATCCTGATGCCAAGATACAAATCCAGGATCATTTGCTTCTTTAATAAAAAAATTCGTTGTCCAACACAAAATATTGTGTCCATATAAATCTTCAATGGCATCAACAATCTTAGTCTCTCGTACTAAATCATTTAGCCATGGAAACAGTAAGTGGGTTTTATGTCTCTGAGAGCCATGTAATGGTGATCCTTGGCGTTTTTCAAAGTCCTCTAGTAGCTCTCGTATAGCCTGCGTCTGCTTCGCATCCATTACTCTAAGCTTGGAAACATAGCCCAAATCCTTAAATTGCTGGATTTGATCATGCGTTAAAAACTTGGGCATTTTTGTCTCGCTTTCATTTGATTGATCAACTAATATATAAGCTGTACATTACAGAACACTTTATTGAAGGATGCTCGCCGTGTCAATAGATATATGCTCTTTAAATGCCCATCCAGCCATACAGGCGGATTGGATTGATGCGCCGCATCATTTATCGTGTATCGGAGACCTTCCTCTCGAAGGAGGTGGGCATATTAAAAATTGCCAAATTAGTTACGCCATTCATGGCGACATCAAAGATGAATCGAAGCCATTAATCGTCTTCTTGTGTGCCATTGGTAGTATTCACCATCGACTTGACTTTCTAATGAATCAATCGCGCACTCTTGAACTCAAGGGGGCACGCATTATTGCGATTGATGCACTTGGTAATGGCTTCAGTAGCTCACCATCTAATTCAAAAGAGCAACCTTTCTTTCATTTTCCAAAATTTACTATTCGGGATATGGTTCACAGCCAGAAGAAATTATTAGATCAGCTCGGTATCACTCATGTTGATACGATCATTGGAGCCTCTATGGGTGGCATGCAAGCCCTTCAGTGGGCCGTCTTTTACCCAAACTTCATGGACTACGTCGTAGCACTAACGCCTATGTCTAAAGCCACTGCTTGGGCGTCATCAATGACTAGAGCGGCACGAGAGTCTTTAGCACCACATATCGAGATGAATGGCTCCTACGACCCCGATAAGACTTGGTTGGCATGGCTACCAATCATGCAAATGCTTGCGATGCGCACTCCCAAACAATGCGATGAGCAATTTACAGGCGTCGACCAGATTCAAGAATGGTATGAGCAAAGATTACAGTGGTGGAAGAGTATGAATTTCCACCCCCTAGACTGGATTTATCAATCCATCGCCTATGACGCACATGATGTGAGTAAAACAGCCCCATTTAATGGCAACTTGGCAAAAGCGCTTGGGTCGATCAAAGCTAAATGTCTAATTGGTGTGCCTAGTTTAGATTTGTTTAATCCAGTTGAGCAGGCCAAATATACGGCAAGCTTAATTCCTCATTGCACATTAGTAAATCTAGATACAAGCTGGGGACATATGGCTGCAAGTGCGCTTGACGCTCCCTCTACTAGAACTATCTCAATGGCAATTGATTCCTTGACGGATCGCTAGGCTCTTGAAGCTATAGATAGCTGAGATTGAGCAACACGCTTAGCGTCCTCTACCGATC
>CANISN010000157.1 GCA_947470165.1 Burkholderiaceae bacterium
AGAAGTTGCGCAATTATTCAAAACGCTAAATGATTCACGTCGTCGCTTAGAACAAGCAGAAAATGCTGGCCAAGATATCGAACGGGAACGTGAGCGCCTAGAGTGGCAGCTAGAAGAACTTACCGAACTCTCGCCACAAGCAGGAGAATGGACTGCCATACAAAGCGAACATGCTCGTCTGGCCAATGGCGCAAAAATTATCAGCGGCTGCCAAGAGGCAATCGATGTTTTAAGCGATGCAGAAAACTCCGTAGAGTCCACTCTTTCCAAAGCTAGTGCCAATATGAGCGCCTTAGTAGAGCATGACTCCACGCTTAGTGATATCAGCCAAGCATTGGAGTCTGCCCAAATTCAAATTGATGAAGCAGTTCATGGCCTCAATCGCTATTTACAAAAGCTCGATTTAGATCCTGCGCGACTCATTGAACTCGAGGAGCGAATGCAAGCACTTCATGGTGCCGCCAGAAAATATCGCACTGAGGCTGATGATCTACCGGCACTCTTGAGTAGGACTGAAGAGCGTCTAGAAGCTCTCACTGCCTCTCAAAATATTGAAGCTTTGCGGGACAAAGTCAAGCAGGAAGAAGTGGCTTATCTCAAGCTTGCTAAACAGCTCTCACAAAAACGGAGTAAGGCCGCAACTGACTTAGGTCAACAAGTAACTGCTGCCATGCAAGATCTATCCATGGCTGGTGGGCAGCTCGAAATTACATTATTGCCATTAGCTGAGGGTGGAGCTCATGGTCTTGAGCAAATTGAATTTCTCGTTGCGGGTCATGCCGGTAGCACTCCGCGCTCACTAGCTAAAGTAGCATCGGGCGGCGAGCTCGCTCGCATCAGCCTAGCTATTAGCGTAATCACTAGCAAGGCATCATTTACTCCAACACTGATATTTGATGAGGTAGATGCTGGCATCGGTGGCGCCGTTGCAGAGACTGTTGGAAAGTTATTGCACCAACTGGGCGAGTCTCATCAAATTCTTTGCGTTACCCATTTGCCGCAAGTGGCCGCGCAAGGTAACCACCACTTAAAAGTGAGCAAGTCTCAGGCAGGCGATAAAACCCTCTCGCAAGTTAGCCCACTAGGAAGATCAGATCGAGTAGAAGAAGTGGCTCGCATGCTCGGTGGGGCAACTATTACCGACACCACACGTCGTCATGCGCGAGAACTGCTAGGGCAGAACTAAGTTTTTTCAAACATCTGAAGGGGCAAGAAATATCTCTTGCCACAAAGTCAGCACTACTTCTCTTGCCCAAACCAGCTTTGGCTCAAGCCCTAAATCTACACGCGTCTTTTCTGCACCGTCTAATCTTAGGCGGTGTTGCCGAGCCCGTAGAAGGCGATAAGCATCCCCAACCGCTTGAGCAACCTCAATCTGAATTAATCCTGCCTCCCCAGCAATACGTAACAAAGCAATATTTCCTAGATTTCCAATAAATTGGGGGTAGGTGTTTGAATATCCTAAGACTAAAAATTGGACAATAAACTCGAGATCGACCATACCGCCAGAATCGTGCTTTAAATCAAAATCGGCACTAGGATTAGGGTGTCCAGCATGTACTTTACGACGCATTTCCAAAATCTCAAGACGAAGCTGATTAATGTCACGCTTTTGACTTAAGACCTCAAAGCGCACATCATCAAAGAATCTACCAACTTCTTTAGACCCAGCAGAGAATCGTGCTCTCGTTAGGGCTTGATGCTCCCACACCCAGGCGGAATTGTTACCTTCGCGCAATTGGTACTTCTTAAATGCATCGGCGTTAGTTACTAAAAATCCAGCAGAGCCGTTAGGCCGAAGGCGTGTATCAATTTCAAATAAGCTTCCGGTCGACGTGTAAGTAGTTAACCAATTGATCATTCGCTTGGCGAGCAGGGCATAAATTTCTTGGGCTTCTAAATCAGATTCCTCAGCTTGATATAAAAAAACTAAGTCTAGATCCGAGGCATATCCCAGCTCTTTACCACCTAGCTTTCCATAAGAAATCACTGCAAATGGAGCAGTAGCATCTATAGATAAGTTAAACTTTTTGGTAACGCTTGGCCAAACACGCTCAAAGCTAGCCTGCAATATTAAGTCCGCCAAGGCAGATAAATGATCGCTGACTTTCTCCACGGAAAGTTCGTGATCTACCCCAATTCCTAGATCAGCCAATAAAGTAATAAAAGTTTCGGTGTGATGGGTAATACGCAAAATATCCATCGCTTGCTCTGAGCCATCACTATCCGCCATCACATCGTCAAGGCGCATATCTAAAGTGGCTCTTACTTCCTGCCAATATTTCTCTGGCTGCTCAATCAGCGCCTTCTCAGTACGTGAGTTGAGTAAGTAATCTAATAAATGGGGATGCCGAGTTAAATATTCTGCGCCCCATTGAGAGGCCTTAAGTAAAGCCAACACATTCAATAGTGCCTGAGGGTATTCAGACAAAATAGATAAATAGGCACTGCGCCGTGCAACCGCTTCCAATAAATCAAAGAAGCGCAGTAAAGTCAGATCCGCACTAATTGAAACGGGCGGATCTGCTCGTAAGCTATCTGCGGCCTTACCAATTAAGTTATTGAAAATGATTCTGCTTTTCTCTGGCAACTGTCTTTGTTTGGAACTATCAGCCCAGACCAACCAACGAGCTGCAGACTCCGGAAAGAGCACGCTATCAGGCTCCCAACCTGCCGGCAATGCCTTATTGTCTAAGCGCGCAGCATCATCAAGTACAAATGCTTTTTCAAAATACTGAGCCACTGCTGTTTGATACTTATCGAGATCATCCATGAAGGCTACTCGCCCTTGAATTTGATCGGGACCGATCATGCTCGAAGCTAAGCGGTCACGTGCAACTTCATCTTCAGGCAAATAGTGCGTCTGCTGATCCTCCCACACTTGAATGCGATGTTCTAAACGTCGCAAGAAAATATAAGCCATCTTTAAGACATCAACCTCTTCGTCAGGCAAAATAGCCTGCTGCTTTACCAGCTCCAAAACTTCTAAAGTTGGGCGAATCCGAAAACGGGGATCTGTACCGCCACGCATTAATTGAAACATTTGGGCCAAGAATTCAATCTCGCGGATGCCGCCACGGCCTAACTTAATATCTCTTGATCGCCCATGATGATTCGATGAACGCTTATCAGCTTCATGTTGTATTTGTGCGTGCAGCTCTCTAATAGAGGCAATGACCCCGTAATCTAAATGACGTCGGTATACAAAGGGGCGAATAAGTTGATCTAGCTCACGCTCGCAGTAGGCAAATATAGGCGAGCTGGGCAATGGAGAAATCAATCTACCTTTGATCCAGGCATAGCGCTCCCACTCCCGGCCTTGAACCAGAAGATATTCTTCGAGCATATCAAGACTACACACTAAAGGACCAGAATCTCCATTCGGTCGCAATCGCATGTCTACTCGGAATACAAAACCATTTTCATCATGCTCCGCTAACAGCTTGATCAAGCGCTTACCCATACGTGTAAACCACTCGTGATAAGAAAGACTCTTAGGTGCGTCCTGCGTCTCCCCCTCGTGCTCATATAAAAAGATAAGATCAATGTCGGAAGAAAGATTAAGCTCTAGACCCCCTAACTTACCCATACCAACCACCATCAAGGGCATCTCTGAATTAGTCACGGCGCTCCAAGGAATTCCAAAGCGCTTCCGAAGATCTTCGCGAATGTAGGCAATCGATAAGGCGACCACCTCCTCTGCAAAATGACTCAAAGCATGTGTGACCTCTTTTAGATCAGCGGTACCGTTGAGGTCTCGGAAGGCAATCCAAAGCATGAGACGCTGTCTAGCCAGTCTCAGATCCGCCATAAATTGAGCCTCATCCTGCTCTGGAATAGCCAGTGCTTCCTGGCAAGCGCTTAATAAGTCGCTAATTCCATCAATATTGACCGTTTGAGAACCCTGAAGTCTGAGCCAGTCTAGCCATTCAGGGTGAGAATTCAGCCAGCGTTGAGCATAACTTGAATGCAGCTTTAGAAATTCAATTTGGCCGGAAAAATCTCTCATTTCACCATCTTAATCTGACTGCAGACTAAAACCTCAGAAGCTTGGCGATCGCATAAGGGCTGAAGGATAATAGAGCCTATGCTTCGAAACATCATCCGGACTCGCCTGCAAAGCGTGCTTCAAAAACGTCCTTCAGGTTCTGGTGGTCGTTGGCGCAAGCGTGCCCTCATTCTTGCTGGTGTCACTGTGGCTTTTTTTGTTTTGGGTCATGTTGGGGTGCGCTTTGTTTTATGGCCTCAGATCGAGAAATCAAAACCCACCATAGAGCGCTTAATTAGCGCTCGCTTAGGTGCTAGTGTCACCATGGATGATGTCCAAGTGTCTTGGACCGGAATTCGTCCGAGCTTCGTCATCGCAGGCTTAAGATTTAATAGCGCCAATAGCTCTCCTAGCCCTTTGCTAATTGAAAATATTAGCGGGCAACTCAGCTGGCTTTCTTTCTATTACTTAGCGCCCTATTTCCATGAGATTACTTTTGATCAAATTCAGCTTTACGCACAACGTGATACAAAAGGTGTAGTCACAATCGCTGGTATTCCAGTGCACAGTAATGTCGATGATTTTTCTTCCGGGAGCTGGTTGCTCGCTCAAAATGACATTCACATTAAAAATGCCAAGATCTTTTGGGAAGATCAAAAAGGTCGAAAGTTAAAAACTGCAATTGATATTCAAGAATTTCATTTAAGCAATGGCATTCGTAGGCATGAA
>CANISN010000158.1 GCA_947470165.1 Burkholderiaceae bacterium
CTCGAACTATTTTTTCCAGGGACGCGGACCGCCCATCACATGCAAATGCAAGTGATAAACCTCTTGCCCACCATCTGCGCCATTGTTCACTACCAGTCTAAAGCCACCATCTTTTCCAGGACGGCAACCCTGCTCCTTGGCTAAACGTGGTGCTAATTCCATCATTCTACCTAGCAATGGCGCATCTGCCAGTTCTGCTGACTCCAGCATAGGGATATGCTTCTTAGGAATCACTAGAAAATGAATAGGAGCGGCTGGGTTAATATCTTTAAAGGCATAGATTTCCTCGTCTTCATACACCTTTTGGGATGGAATTGCTCCTTGAGAAATCTTGCAAAATAGGCAATTTGGATCGTGAGACATCAATTACTCCTTACTGGCGGCTTTTCTAGCGGCCTTTTCTTCGATCCCTGAGGTGCCTAAACGATGTTCTAGCTCGGAAATCACGTCTTCTGGGCGCAAGCCAAACTGGGACAAGGCAATCAAACAGTGGAACCAAAGATCAGCCATCTCGGCCACTAAGAGCTTTTGCTGCTGTGGAGCCAAGTTAGCGTTGCGAGCATCCTTGGCAGCCATTACTGCCTCTGTAGCCTCCTCTCCGATCTTCTTCAAGATTCCATCATCACCCTTAGAAAAGAGCAGCGCTGTATAAGAGGTCTTAGGATCTGCTTGGCCGGCCTTAAATGCATCGCGTCGCTGATCCACTACATCGGCTAAATGAGCCAATACGGTGCCTAAATTGAGGGGGGTTTGCGCTGGACTAGTCATAAAGTAATTTTATGTCTTTTGTTGCCAGGAAGACTGAGAAAGTTTATTTATGACCCTTGGACTCATCTAACCAGATAGATTTAGCGGAATCCCAAGTTTGGAAGAAACAGCTGTGCTCTCCGGTATGACAGGCGATGCCATCTTTTTGCTCAACCACTAAAAGAATGGTGTCGCCATCGCAATCTAAGCGTATTTCCTTCACTTTTTGGGTGTGGCCAGATTCTTCACCCTTATGCCAAAGCTTTTGTCTTGAGCGAGTCCAATAAATCGCCTCTCCCAAACGTAATGTAGCTAATAAGGCATCCCGATTCATCCAAGCCATCATCAGAATGTCTTTACTGCCGACCTCTTGGGCAATCACCGGAACCAAGCCTTGCTCATTCCACTTAACAGCATCCAGCCAAGAGCCCGCCTTTAAAGATTCGATTGGTGTGAATGCGCTCATGGATATCTTCTTTGAATGTGTTTTATTGCAATTTAAATCCGAACCGGAATACCTTGGCTGGCCATATATTCTTTTGCCTGGCCAACGGTGTATTCGCCATAGTGAAAAATACTGGCTGCAAGCACTGCATCAGCATGTCCTTTAGTAATGCCGTCGACTAAATGCTGCAAATTACCCACGCCACCCGAAGCAATTACCGGAACACTCACTGCATCGCTCACAGCTGCAGTGAGCTCAAGATCAAAACCATCTTTACTACCGTCACGATTCATGCTGGTGAGTAAAATTTCGCCAGCGCCGCGCTTAGCAACTTCTATTGCCCAAAAAACTACATCTATGCCAGTGGCAGTTCTACCACCATGGGTAAATACTTCCCAATTACCCACCTCAGTTTTTTTCGCATCAATCGCCACCACAATGCATTGCGAACCGTAATACGCAGCTGCATCAGAAACTAAGTCTGGATTTGCTACTGCAGAGGAATTCATGCTGACCTTATCTGCACCAGCGTTAAGTAAGCGACGCACATCTGCTACTGCACGAACACCGCCACCTACAGTGAGGGGAATAAATACTTGAGATGCGACAGCTTCAATGATGTGCAATATCAGATCGCGCCTATCAGAGGTCGCAGTGATGTCTAGGAAAGTGAGCTCATCAGCGCCTTGAGTGTCATAACGTTTTGCAATTTCTACTGGATCACCTGCATCGCGCAAGCCAACAAAGTTAACACCCTTAACAACGCGCCCCGCCGTGACATCAAGGCAAGGAATGATTCTCTTAGTGAGCACTATTTAACAATCTAAATAATTTTCTTGGCAAACTTCAGAGTCAACTCATCAGCATATTTTTGCGCCGCAGTTAAATCTAAATCGCCAGCATAAATCGATCTACCAGCAATGACTCCCATCACACCCTCTTCTTCTGCGGTGCAGAGTGCTTCAATATCTTGATTATTTGATAGACCGCCGCTAGCAATGACAGGAATACGTATAGCCTGTGCCAACTTAATTGTGGCATCCATATTGATGCCCTTCAGCATGCCATCGCGTCCAATATCAGTATAGATGATTGCCTCAACACCATAATCTTCAAATTTCTTAGCAAGATCAATCACTTCATGGCCAGTAATTTTGCTCCAGCCATCGGTTGCTACCTTGCCATCACGCGCATCCAAACCCACCATAATTTGGCCAGGGAAAGCAGTACAAGCGTCTTGTACAAAGCCTGGGCTCTTCACTGCAGCCGTACCAATAATGACAGTGCTAATACCGTCGTCCAATAGACGCTCAATGGTTTCTAGATCACGAATACCGCCACCTAATTGAACGGGAATCTCATCACCCACCGCCTTGAGAATAGATTTAATAGCAGACTCATTTTTAAGCTTGCCAGCGAATGCTCCGTTTAAATCGACTAGGTGCAAACGACGTGCGCCCTTACTGATCCAATGTGAGGCCATTGCCCCCGGGTCTTCAGAAAAAATTGTGGCCTTGTCCATATCACCTTGTTCGAGTCGAACACAGTGGCCGTCTTTTAAGTCAATCGCAGGAATCAGCAGCATAGCGGTACGTTAGAGAAAAGTTAGGGTTTCCAAGAAACAAAATTTTTGTAGAGCTTTAATCCGTATTCTGCACTTTTTTCTGGATGAAATTGTGTTGCAAAAATATTATCCTTTGTAACGGCAGAAGTAAACCAATCACCATATTCTGTTGAGCCAGTAATGTCTTCCTTACGCTGCGGCACAACATAGTAACTATGAACAAAGTAGAAGCTAGTCAAATCTGGAATGCCCTCCCAAAGCGGGTGCTGACGGTCTTGACGTACTTGGTTCCAGCCCATGTGGGGAACTTTATAAGCGAATCCATCAGGCTGTAATTTACCGACCAACTCAAAACGCCTAACTTCACCCGGAATCAAACCTAAGCATGGCGTCCAGAGAGTATTTGAGGCAGCTCGCACTTCTGCGCTTTGATCAAACAACATCTGCTCGCCTACACATATACCCAATAGCGGTTTATTTTTAGCGGTATCTAACAATGCCTCTAATAAACCAGACTCCTCGAGATGCTTCATGCAATCTGGCATAGCACCCTGCCCTGGTAGCACTACCCGCTCAGCAGAATGAATTTCTTCAGGGGTGTGCGCAATCAGGACATTGGCATCCGGCGCCACATGATGAAGGGCTTGATATACGGAACGAAGGTTACCCATTCCGTAATCAACGATCGCAATAGTTTGCGCCAACTTTTAACCTATTTTCTGTAGTGTTCTTTGATAATCTTCTACTCAGAACTAAAAATTTTCTAAATTAGAGACTACCCTTTGTAGAAGGAACGACTCCGGATGCGCGTGGGTCAAGCTCTAAGGCCATGCGCAGTGCACGTCCAAAAGCCTTGAACACGGTTTCAATCTGGTGATGGGCATTGATGCCACGCAAGTTATCGATATGCAAAGTTACCCCGGCATGGTTCACAAAGCCCCGGAAAAACTCAATACTGAGATCAACATCAAAGTCACCCACGCGTGCACGAGTAAAGGGCACATTGAACTCCAAACCTGGACGACCTGAAAAATCAATTACAACGCGAGAAAGGGTTTCGTCCAAAGGAACGTAGGCGTGGCCATAGCGAGTAATGCCTGCTTTGTCACCAACTGCTTTAGCAAATGCTTGTCCCAAAGTAATGCCCACATCCTCAACGGTGTGGTGATCATCAATATGGGTATCACCTTTTGCGACTACTTTAAGGTCAATCATGCCGTGACGGGCAATTTGATCCAACATGTGGTCTAGGAAGGGTACGCCTGAGGCTAGCTCGGCTTTACCTGTGCCATCTAAATTGATAGCAATTTGAATTTTGGTTTCCGAAGTGTTTCGGGTAACGTCGGCTTGCCGCATGCTTCAGTGCGCCGCGAGGCGAAGTGTTGATTGAAGCCTCATAATATCATTCCTAATACAGTTATAAATAGTGACTTTGCCTATTTGTAGGTCGAGATTTATTAACTTTTGCTGATTTTTAACCAGAGTCCCTCATGAGCCGCTTTTGGAGCCCCGTTGTTCAGACCCTCACCCCTTATGTTCCTGGGGAGCAACCGCAAATGGAGCGGCTGGTAAAGCTCAACACCAATGAAAGCCCTTATGGCCCATCCCCTAAGGCACTAGCAGCAATTCATGAACAAACAAATGATGATTTAAGGCTTTATCCAGATCCCGAAGGAGCGGTCCTGAAAAACGCCATTGCCGATCTACACTGTCTAGACCCAAAACAAGTGTTTTTGGGCAATGGGTCTGATGAAGTGCTGGCTCACGTATTTTTAGGCCTCCTAAAGCAAGCTAAGCCTGTCCAGTTTCCGGATATTACTTACAGCTTCTACCCTGTCTATTGCAAGCTATTTGGCATTGATTATCAAACCATCCCCCTTGGATCCAATTTTGAGATCCAAGCC
>CANISN010000159.1 GCA_947470165.1 Burkholderiaceae bacterium
ATGCACGCATGGGCTATCCCGTCACTGAGGTATCGGCTAAGTTTGATGAAGCCTCTATAGAGGCTCTGCGCCCTGCTATTTGTGGAAAGGTATCTGTGTTTGTTGGTCAATCGGGCATGGGAAAATCCAGCCTGCTAAATGCCTGGGTTCCGAATGCCGCTGCAATCACGCAAGAGTATTCAGTACGCCTAGATACCGGTAAACACACTACTACTGCCTGTCGATACTTTGAACTACCTCAAGCTTGGGGTCGTGATGCTAGCGGTAAATTGGGTGCTCTAATTGATTCGCCTGGATTCCAGGAGTTTGGATTGGCTCACATGTCCGTCAGTGAACTAGAGCATGCCTTTAGAGAGTTTCATGACTTGCTAGGCAAGTGTCGCTTTCATAACTGCGCGCACCAGTCGGAACCTGATTGTGCGATACGTGATGCAGTAGATAAAAATGAAATAGCACCAGAAAGACTAGCGCTATTTAGGCAATTACGTTCCGACTCAAAAACAGCAGATACCCAGATTCAGGGGATTAGCCAAGCCAAAGAGCGATGGTCAGCATTAGCAATAAAGCCAACCAAGCGATAACCAAGCGCCACACTAAGCCAATCGCAGAGCGCATCGTACGCTCATTAGGCTCAAGCCCAACTTCGTAAACAACTGGTTCGCCAGCCTCAGCCATTCGTAAGGCTTCATCACTATTAGGCTCACTCATTGGCTCACCTAAGCGAACACCCAAGGCACCACTACCCGAAGCCAAGATCACTGCTGATAAGGAATCTGACCATTTACTAGTGAGGTGACGCCATGCATAGACTGCACCTTCAAAGTTACCCACAATCGCAAAGCCCATGGCCGTAATACGTGCTGGGACCCAATCCAATACATAGAAGAAATGGCGGGCTGCTTCACTTAAATTGAAATCACCCTTATCTGACCAGCGCTGAGCAGCAGTGTCAGCCAGGCGATACAACACCACGCCTGCAGGGCCCATTGGCATTAAGAACCAAAACAAAACACCAAATACATGGTGATGTGAACCAATGATGGCGCGCTCCAAAGCTAAAGAAATGACTTCAGTCTCAGTAAGATTACTAGCATCTAATTCTGAGCCATACCATTCAGCTATCGCCAAACGTGCTGCCGGTAGATCATGATTCGCAATCGCTTCGTGTACCACTGTAAATGAGTGGCTAAATTGGCGAAAGCCAAAAAATAAATAGGCAATGAGTACATTCCACAAAAATCCCAAAATTGGGAAGGTCACCATACAGATGACATAAATTACGAAGACAAGAAAGGTTGGCAGGATGAAGGCTACCAAACACGCCATGCGCGCACCAACAGCACTTGTACCTTGCTCCGTTTTTCCACCAAACTCACCAGCGACCCAGTCCAACCAGCGAGCGCTAATACGCGCAATCCAATGACTGGAAGTTACCGGGCGATATTGCTCAGCAACAAGGGCAAAGAGAATAGAAAAGAAAGTCATACTTTTAATAAATGATAAAGGTTACGCAACATTCCAGCAGTAGCACCCCAGATAAAACGATTTTCATAGGGCATTGAATAAAACCGACGACTACCCTGATCACTCTCCCAGACCCGCACTTGATGGTTTGCAGGATTCATTAAAAAATGTAAAGGCACTTCAAAAACATCTGCCACTTCAAAGGCATCTAAGACATATTCTGCCTGAGGTTTTACCAATCCCACAACTGGCGTCACACTATAGCCCGAAACGGTTAAATACTGCGGTAATTGACCAATGACCTCAACACCCTTTCGATCAAGCCCTATCTCCTCCTTGCTCTCTCGCAAGGCTGTGTCATGGGGATCTAGATCCCCTGGATCCATCCGCCCACCTGGGAAGCTAATTTGACCCGCATGATCATGTAAGTGATCAGTTCTTTGGGTTAGCAACACTGAGAGACCATCATTCTTTAAAAGCAGGGGTATCAGAACTGCAGCGCGAGTAACTTTGCCGGCAGCCTGACGTTTGGAAATAATATTTGCAGCGATAACATGTCGATTCTCATCCGTTATCTCTGGTTGCCAAACTGGGGGGCTCTGAAACCGATGCTTTATGCTAAGTGGATCCAAGACATGACTATCTACTGCTAACTGACCAGCGCACACCTCGTGAATCGGTATTGCTTGTGCATTAAAACCCGCAGGGACAGCAACGCTGAAAGCCTGATCTTGTTGATTTGATTTCTGAGTCATGGAGTTATTTTAGGGCAATAAAAAAGGCAGCCTAGGCCGCCTTTTTTATTGATCAAAGCAAACCTTATTCCGCCGATGTCTCAGCAACTGCTTTGACTTTGCGAGCAGGAAGCTTCTCTTTAATACGAGCAGACTTGCCTGAACGATCACGCAAGTAGTACAACTTCGCACGACGTACATCACCGCGACGTTTGACTTCAATACTAGCGATCAATGGTGAGTAAGTTTGGAATGTACGCTCTACGCCCTCGCCAGATGAAATCTTGCGAACAATAAAGCTGGAGTTTAATCCGCGATTGCGCTTTGCAATCACAACGCCTTCAAAGGCTTGGGTACGCTTACGTGTACCTTCAACTACGTTTACACCAACAACTACCGTGTCGCCAGGAGCGAAACTCGGAAGCGTTTTGTTGGCCATTAGGCGAGCAATTTCTTCTTGCTCAATTTTTTCGATCAAATTCATTATTAATCCTTAAACATCTTGTCAGCGTTTAATCCCGAGACTTTCATCAGCGGACCAGACAGAGGATGCAGTTAAAACCATTTCACTAAATCAAAACATAAACCCTTCATTCGAAGCTATAAAAACTTACAGCCCACGAAGAAATTGCTCATCTTCTTTACTTAGCAACCCATTTGCTCGAGCTGATTCAATTAAATCAGGTCTCAGCTTTAACGTTAGCTCTAAAGACTTTTGCCGACGCCAATTAGCTATTTTAGCGTGATGTCCGCCTAAAAGCACGTCTGGGACAGATAAATTTTCATATATTTCAGGGCGGGTGTAGTGGGGATAATCTAAAAGGCTATTCATAAAGCTGTCTTGGATAGCAGATTCACCGTCCCCAAGTGCGCCTGGAATGAGACGAATGACTGCATCCATCATGGTCATAGCCGGTAATTCACCCCCAGAAAGCACAAAATCACCTATAGAAAGCTGTAAATCCACGTTTCGGTCGATAAATCGTTGGTCTACTGCCTCATATCGGCCACAAATAAAGGTTAAATTACCGTAATTGAGGATATCTTCCGCTATCTTCTGACAAAAGATCTCACCTTGAGGTGCCAAGAGGCAAATGGGGCCAGATTGGATGTTTTGAGCATGATGAGCAGATTTAAGGGCAGTTATCGTATCTTCTAATGGTTTTACCATCATGACCATACCCGGGCCACCACCATAAGTACGATCATCAACTGTCTTGCGCGGATCAGAGCAAAAGTCACGGGGATTCCAAAGATTGATGCTGGCAAGACCCTGCTCGCATGCGCGTCCAGTAATACCCCACTGTGTTAATGCAGTGAACATTTCAGGGAATAGGCTAACTACATCAAATCGCATAGTGGGAATAGAACACCTAAGGCTATTTACTGATTAACCAATTGACTTACCAATCAGCTTGCCAGTCCAGTGTAATGAGCTTGTTTGGTAAGTCAACGCTCTGTACCGCTTCTTTTACGAAAGGGACTAGCTGTGTTACTGCCTTGGTTTCTAGATTGCCAAGAGCAATGATTCCATGAGCACCGTTATCGTTCACTTCAATAACCTCACCCAGACTTTCACCTTGGAGGTTGATTACCTTGCAGCCAATCAGATCAACCCAGTAATAACTATCACTCTCAGTCTTCGGAAATACATTGCGGCCGACGAGGATGCGAGCACCTTTTAAGGCCTCAGCTTGATCACGATCAGCAATGCCTTCCAAGGTAATCACTATATTGCCACTATGAAGCTTAGCTTGCTTCACTTTGTACAACTTCAATGAAGCCTGCTCATGAGATGAAGCAACACCTTCACTCCGCCTAGGAATGAGAGAAAACCAGAGTTCTTTACTAGATAAGAGTGCTACAGGATCAGAAGAATGAGGGCGAACCTTAATCTGACCTTGTAAGCCTTGAGCGTCTTGGACTGCACCGAGCTCAATCAAATCATCCAGGGAAGGTGTATTCATATTGAAGCCACCTCAATTCCCCAAAATAACACTGCCAGTAATTTCTGCTACCAAAAACTTTGTTGTAAAAAGAAAGTTTTTGGAGTTGAAGTCCTTAAACCGCAGGATTGTTTTTGATTAAACGAACAACTGTTGGAGAGATCTGCGCGCCAACACCAGTCCAATAGGTCAAACGATCTTGAGCAATACGCATTGCTTGCTCTGTCGCTGCCGCCTGTGGATTGAAGTAACCAATACGCTCGATAAAGTTCGAGTCGCGACGATTACGCTTGTCAGTAGCCACGATGCTATAAAAAGGGCGTTTCTTTGAACCGCCACGTGCCAGTCGAATGACGACCATACTTATTCCTTAAAATCTAAAATGAAAACAGGTTGATTACAACCCAATGAAATTACTACAAAAATCTTGGGCTCCAGCTCACTGGGCAAATTAACAAAACAAATGCACGGTATAGCGGAAAACCTCATATTCTAGACGAAAACCC
>CANISN010000160.1 GCA_947470165.1 Burkholderiaceae bacterium
ATATCATCTGAACCACCGGCCTCAAGTCCAATGTATTGCTCGCCCAACAAACCAGAGGTCAAAATCTTTGCAGAAGAATCTTTAGGAAACTTATAGGTATCTTCGATCGTTATAGTGACGGTTGCCTGATAAGTCTTGTCATCAAAAGAAATATTGGCAATACGGCCAACAACTACACCAGCGCTTTTGACTGGTGCACGCGGCTTTAATCCGCCAATATTGTCAAAGCGCGCAGAAATTTTGTAAGTAGGCGCAAAAGAAACGGCATTCATATTGCCAACCTTCAATGCCAAAAACAAAGCAGCCAGCAAGCCAATGGCTACAAAGATTCCGACCCAAACATCAATTGCACTTTTTCTCATAAGAGTCCCAGTTTATTCTTTCTAATTCGAGAACATCATCGCGGTGAGCAAGAAGTCCAATGCTAAAACCGATAAAGACGAGATCACTACAGTTTTAGTGGTTGCTTGCGATACTCCCTCAGGTGTAGGCTTGGCCTCATAACCCTGGTACAGCGCTATAAAAGTCACTGCCACACCGAATACCAAGCTTTTAATCAAGCCATTGCCAATATCAGAAAAGAGATCTACACCGCCTTGCATCTGTGACCAGAAAGCGCCAGAGTCAACGCCAATCAAGGGGACGCCAACAAAGTAACCGCCCATGACCCCAACAGCAGTAAAGATCGTTGCCAAAATCGGCATCGTAATAATCCCCGCCCAGAGACGCGGAGCAATCACACGACTCAGCGGATCAACCGCCATCATTTCCATGGCGCTTAATTGTTCTCCGGCTTTCATTAATCCAATCTCCGCCGTGAGAGATGTACCAGCACGCCCAGCGAACAATAAAGCTGTGATCACAGGGCCTAGTTCCCGAGTCAAGGAAAGAGCTACTAATAAGCCTAGCGCTTGCTCTGAGCCATAGCGATTGAGGGTGTAGTAGCCCTGCAAACCTAAAACAAAGCCAACAAATAAACCCGATATCGCAATAATCACAAAGGAGTGATTGCCAACAAATAGGATTTGATCAGAAACCAAACGCGGTCTTTTTAATAAGAAACCTGAGCGCCAAATCACTGCCGCAAACATCCGCGTAGCAAGTCCAAGACTAGTTAAGTTGCGACGAATAAAAAACCCAAGGTCGCCAAAAAGATTTATGGCCTGATGAAGTATGCTCATTTGAGGCTCACCCCAAAATCTTCTTCAAGGCTTTGTCCTGGATAGTGAAACGGCACTGGGCCATCAGGAGATGCATCCAAGAACTGACGTACAAAAGGATCAGTAGAGCGGCTCAACTCTGCTGGCGTTCCTTGCGCACCAATACGACCGTTGGCAATGAAATACACATAATCCGCAATTTCAAACGTTTCTTCTACATCGTGCGTTACCAATAAGCTAGTTGCACCCAGGGCCTGATTCAGGTCTCGTATCAGACGCGCTGTAATGCCCAGAGAAATTGGATCCAAACCAGCAAAAGGCTCGTCATACATGATCAAAGGTGGGTCAAGTGCGATCGCTCTTGCTAAAGCTACACGACGCGCCATGCCGCCTGAAATTTGTGAAGGCATTAAATCACGTGCGCCCCGCAAGCCTACTGCATTGAGCTTCATCAACACTAAAGTACGTAACAACTCTTCACTTAAGTCGGTATGCTCTCGCAAGGGGAAAGCCACATTTTCAAAAACACTCAGGTCTGTAAAGAGCGCGCCAAACTGAAAGAGCATACCCATACGACGACGAGCCGCCATTAATTCGCTACCGTTCATTTTTCCAATATCGCGACCTTCAAATAAAACTTGGCCTGACTGTGCGGTAAATTGACCACCAATGAGCCTCAGAATCGTGGTCTTGCCGCAACCAGAGCCGCCCATCACCGCAACCACTTGGCCACGGCGGAACTCCATATTGAGTCCCGATAAAATTTGGCGCTCGCCGGGAGCATAGGAAAAGTTAACGTCTTTAATCTTAACGACAACTTCGCCATGGCTAGCACTAACAGTTTTTTGCTTTACTTCCACCGAGTTGGAATGGCTACTATTCATATCCTCGATATTATCGGGGAAGAACGGATGACCCCATTAAATACTCATCTACTGCCTGAGCGGCTTGACGACCTTCACGAATCGCCCAAACTACCAAAGATTGACCGCGACGCATATCACCCGCAGCAAATACCTTAGGAACATTAGTTTGATATGCATTTTGACCCTCTACAGTGGCTTTTGCATTGCCACGCGCATCTTTTTCTACGCCAAAGGCATTGAGAACTTGAGCTGCAGGAGATACAAAGCCCATTGCCAAAAATACTAAATCTGCCTTAATTTCAAATTCAGAGTTTGGCATTTCTGTCATCTTGCCGTCTTTCCATTCCAAGCGAACGCAGATTAGCTTCTCGAGTTTGCCGTCTTTGCCTTCAAAACGCTTAGTCGCTACCGACCAGTCACGATCGCAACCCTCCTCGTGGGAAGAGGAAGTGCGCAATTTCGTTGGCCAATAAGGCCATACCAAAGGCTTATTCTCTTCTTCTGGAGGCTGGGACATTAATTCAAACTGAGTGATCTTATTAGCGCCATGCCGATTGGACGTTCCAACGCAATCAGATCCAGTATCACCACCACCAATCACCACCACATTCTTCCCAGCAGCTGAAATCGTGTTTTTGAAATCACCTGCATTTTCTTTGTTTTGTGGAATCAAAAATTCCAAAGCGTAGTGAACACCTTTCAGCTCACGGCCTGGAACTGGCAAGTCGCGCGGCTGCTCTGATCCACCGCTAATCACAACGGCATCAAAGTCTTTCATCAATTGATCAGGCGATACTGTTTTTGTAGAGTAATTTTTTACTTCAGCACCAATCGCTTCTTTGCCCACGAATACGCCAGTCTCAAACTTCACACCTTCAACTTGCATTTGCTCAACGCGACGATCGATCAACCACTTTTCCATTTTAAAATCAGGAATACCGTAACGGAGTAATCCGCCAATACGATCATTCTTTTCAAATACGGTGACATCATGGCCAACGCGTGCTAATTGCTGAGCAGTTGCCATGCCAGCAGGACCGCCGCCAACAACAGCAACTTTTTTACCAGTTTTAGTTTTGGATGGTTGCGGCTTAACCCAACCATTTTCCCAGCCCCTATCGATAATGGCGTGCTCGATAGACTTGATACCAACCGCATCACTATTAATAGCCAATGTACAAGCAGCCTCGCAAGGTGCCGGACAAATTCGACCCGTGAACTCTGGGAAGTTGTTGGTGGATTGCAAAACATCTAGCGCATTTTTCCAGTCGCTATGGAATACTAAATCATTGAAATCAGGGATGATGTTATTCACAGGGCAACCGTTATTACAAAAGGGAATGCCACAGTCCATGCAACGAGCACCCTGTACTTTTGCCTCATCATCAGTCAATGCAACAATAAATTCTTTGTAATGATGGAGACGTTTAACAGGGGCCTCATAGGTTTCCTCTACACGCTCAAACTCCATAAATCCAGTGACCTTACCCATATCGAATCCTTAGTATCTTTTCTTAATATCTTTATTAATTAAGCTGTAACGGTTTTGTTTTGCACTTTTTCCCATAACTCACCTAAAGCACGTTTGTACTCGGTAGGCAACACTTTCACAAAACGACCACGGGCATTTTCCCAGTCGGCCAAGAGCGCTTTTGCACGCTCTGAACCAGTGTGACGGAAATGACGCTCAATCAAGCTCTTCAAAATTTGTTCATCCGTCATGCGCTCGCCACCATCCTTGACATCAACAGGGGCATGCCATGCGGACTGAGGCATCTTGGCAACCTGCTCAACAGAGGGCAAGACTTTTTCTAAAGTTGCCATGCTGGTATTACAACGCTTCTCAAAGAGACCATCTTCGTCATAAACATAAGCAATGCCACCGCTCATACCTGCCGCAAAGTTACGGCCAGTTGCACCCAAGACAACAACAGTGCCGCCAGTCATATATTCACAACCGTGATCGCCAGTGCCTTCAACCACTGTTGTTGCGCCAGAGTTACGCACTGCAAAACGTTCGCCAGCCACGCCATTAAAAAATGCCTCACCGCTGATTGCACCGTAGAGAACAGTGTTACCAACAATGATGTTTTTTGCTGTATCGCCACGGAACTCATGTGGAGCACGCACTATGACACGACCGCCGGAGAGACCCTTACCAACATAGTCATTGCCGTCACCAACTAAATCCAAGGTGATGCCGCGTGCCAAGAAAGCAGCAAAGCTTTGGCCAGCAGTGCCGTTCAACTGGATATGGATAGTGTCGTCAGGCAAACCAGCATGGCCATAACGCTGAGCGATTTCTCCGGAGAGCATTGCACCAACCGTACGATTTACATTCTTTACCGGAACAATGAATGAAACTTTCTCGCCACGCTCGATTGCAGCCTCGCTCTTCTCAATCAGAACATTATCTAGCGCACTGCCTAAGCCATGCTCTTGAGTCAAAATTTGATAGCGTGGCACGTCTTTCGCTACTGCTGGTTCAGCAAAAATCTTGCTGAAATCCAAGCCATGAACTTTCCAATTATCAATGCCTTTGCGGGTATCCAAGAGGTCAACACGACCAATTAAATCATCAAACTTACGAATACCCAGTTGAGCCATG
>CANISN010000161.1 GCA_947470165.1 Burkholderiaceae bacterium
AATAAGTAAACCGCCCTCTAATAAAGTTTTAGCAACTTCATCATTTGCATAAGCACCGAAGACCGCCTCAAGACCTTGCCAACCATCAGGTGCATAACCTAAGGCGTAGCGTTTAGCAATCTCACCGGTCAGGCCGCGACCCTTGAGATATTCCACTGCACGGGGAGTGACTTTGAGTTGCTGTCGATACCAATCTGCTGCTGCGCTCATGACCTCACTAAGTGCCATCGCTTGCTGTTGGCGCGCAACATCATTGGCAGTGCGCTCCTCTCGAGGCACATCTAAACCAGCCGAACGCGCTAAGTCTTCGATAGCATCTACATAACCAAGACCGGAATACTCCATCAGAAAACTAATCGCAGAGCCATGCGCACCACAGCCAAAGCAGTGGTAGAACTGCTTAGTTGGAGAAACTGAAAACGAGGGAGATTTTTCTGAATGAAAGGGGCACAATCCTTGAAAGTTAGCGCCCGCTTTTTTTAACTTTACATGCTGCCCAACCACATCAACGATGTCGACCCGATTTAATAGATCGGCAATAAAGGATTGAGGAATCAGAGCCATCAGTAATTGGTGAGGCTTAGTGTTTTAGATATTTACTTAGCCAGTGCAGCTTTAACCAAACCAGACACTTTACCCATATCCGCTTTACCAGCGAGCTGAGCTTTGAGGGCTCCAATCACTTTGCCCATATCTTGTGGACCCACAGCGCCGGTAGACGCTACCGCTGCAGCCACCGCCGCCTCTACTTCTGCATCAGATAACTGTGCTGGTAAGTAGTCTTGGAGGATGAGCATCTCAGCAGCTTCAATCGCCACTAAATCATCACGGCTGGCCTTTTCAAATTGGGAGATCGAGTCTTTACGTTGCTTGATCATTTTCTCAATCGTAGCAATCACAGAGGCATCATCCAGCACAATGCGCTCATCCACTTCACGCTGCTTAATTGCTGCCAGCAAAAGACGAATTGTTCCTAAACGCGCTACCGCTTTTGCGCGCATGGCGTTTTTCATATCTTCGGTGATCTGATCTTTGAGGCTCATGGGATTAACTCCTAATAGGTTTGATACTGATTCAATCTTTAGTGTATTGGCTTTTTGTGAATTACTTAAAAAGCAAAAACCCGCTGCGTTTCACCGTCAGCGGGTTTCAAAGCCTCTCGGTGAGGAGAGCTTTAAAATTCGATTAATACAGCTTTTTAGGCAACATCTGGCTACGAATACGCTTGTAATGGCGTTTAGCAGCGGCAGCCTTTTTACGCTTACGCTCAGCTGTTGGCTTCTCGTAAAACTCGCGGGCACGTAAGTCGGTCAATAAGCCATTTTTTTCAATGGTGCGCTTGAAACGGCGCAATGCCACTTCAAAAGGTTCGTTCTCACGTAGGCGGACTGTAGTCATACTGGTTTAACTCGTATATGCTCGAAAAATATCGATAAATTAACTGAATTGCGATTCTAGCACGACCAAGTAAAAAATGATTGTTTTGGGCATAGAAACTTCTTGTGATGAAACCGGGGTGGCTTTATACAACACCGCCTTCTGGGAAAACGGCGCCCCAGCCCATCAGGGCATTTTGGGGCAAGCCCTACACTCCCAAATAGCCATGCACCAAGAGTATGGCGGCGTTGTCCCCGAACTGGCCTCTAGAGACCATATACGGCGGGTTTTACCCCTTCTCGACGATGCTTTGCATGAGGCCAAACTCCAATTAAAGGATATCGATGCCATCGCTTACACTCAGGGGCCCGGATTAGCGGGTGCCCTGCTGGTCGGTAGTGCCTTTGCCAAATCCCTCGCCCAAGGCCTCAATTTACCCTCCATTGGGATTCACCACCTTGAAGGCCACCTTCTTTCTCCGCTCTTGGGGGCATCCGTACCAAAATTTCCATTTATTGCGCTTTTAGTCTCTGGCGGACATACCCAGTTGATGATGGTTGGCGGGGTTGGTAAGTACCAACTTCTAGGTGAAACCTTGGACGATGCAGCTGGAGAAGCTTTTGATAAAACAGCCAAATTGCTCGGCCTGGAATACCCAGGTGGCGCAGCAATCTCCAAATTGGCAGAGAAAGGAGTATCCGGACGATTTGATTTACCGAAACCGATGCTACATTCAGGAAATCTGGATTTCTCCTTCTCTGGACTGAAAACAGCTGTTTTGAACCAAGTTAAAAAATTTGAGGCCTTAGGAATTTCTGATGCTGCGGAGATCGCAACATTTCAAGCGGATTTAGCGCGCAGCTTTGTAGATTCTTTGGTCGCAGTCTTGGTGAGTAAGTCAGAAAAAGCACTCAAACAAACTGGCTGCAAACATCTAGTACTTGCTGGTGGCGTGGGCGCAAATTTGCAATTACGCACAGCTCTGAATGCAAGCGCTACAAAGAATCGATTTGCAGTGCACTATCCACCAATAGATCTTTGTACGGATAACGGTGTGATGATTGCTTTTGCTGGAGCGCTACGGATGCTGTCAGAAAACAATGGATCAACAACATTGGGTGCTTTTGACATTAAACCCCGCTGGGATTTAGCGAGCAATAACCTGACCTAAACGCTAATTCCTTATGCGCTTCAGTGCTACCTCACTTAGTGAGACTAATTTTGGCGTAAGCGCTGTGATTGTGAATAGACTCAAAATTCTCAGCCTCAACGACTAAAGACAGAATGCGTTGATCTTCTTTGAGTTGGCCTGCTACATCGCGTACTAAGTCTTCCACAAACTTCGGATTATCGTAAGCGCGCTCGGTAACCCACTTCTCATCAGGGCGCTTGAGCAAGCCCCATAGCTCGCTAGAGGCTTGGCTCTCAGCAATTGCGACTAAATCTTCTACGGTCATTTTCGTCTGCGAATCAAGCTCTACCGACATCGTGACATGTGAGCGTTGATTGTGTGCGCCATACTTAGAAATCTCTTTAGAGCAGGGGCACAAACTCATTACCGGAACTAAAGCACGAAGATTTAATTCAATATCGATTGAACCTGTCGCATTTTGTTTAGCCTTAGCCATCCAAGTCACTTCGTAATCCATCAAGCTTTCCACCCCAGATACTGGCGCCGCTTTTTTAACGAAGTGTGTATAAGTAAATTGAATGCGACCTTCAGTGGCATTGAGTAGTGGCAAGATCTCGCGGACCATTGAAACAACTGAGGCACTATCAATCGGCTCATTGTGCTTTTGTAAGAGAGCAATGAAACGGGACATGTGTGTGCCCTTAACATTCGCAGGCAAAGCGACATCCATCTCGAAATTACCAACGGCTGGCATTACACCAGTCTTGGTTCGGATCATTAGCGGATGACGCAAGCCCCGAATACCCACCTGCTCAATTGGCAATGCACGATCATCATGCGAGGACTGAACATCCGGCATGGCTTGCGGTTTGAGAAAAGCAGTATTGATATCGTTCATCTCTCTATTTTCAAGCAAAAATGACTTATTTGCCCGTAACTACGGCATTTACTTCCGCTACAGCGAAATTTACCCTTGGAAAGCGTTGGGAAATCGCCCCAGCAATCCCAGCAGGATTAAGGCCGCACTTGCTCATCAAGAGCTTGTAATCTCCATGCTCCACAAACTCATCCGGAAGACCCAATTGAAGAAGGGGTTTATGGATACCCATCGCGGAGAGTGCTTCTAAGCAGGCACTACCTGCACCACCCTGAATAGCACCATCTTCAATCGTCACAAAATAATCGTGGTCTTGCGCTAAAGATTTAAGAAGCTCAAGATCCAATGGTTTAACAAAACGCATATTAGCAACCGAGGCATCGATTTGTTCAGCAACTTCGAGCGCTGAATACAGCAAAGTACCAAAAGCCAAAATTACTAGGCGTTGGCCAGAAGGTGCGCTGGACTTGCGGCGCAATTCTCCTTTACCCAATGGCACGGTACGCAATTCTTTTGAAGGAATGGTACCAATGCCAGCACCACGTGGGTAGCGCACTGCACTTGGATGTGGTTGATGAAATGCTGTCGTTAATAAATCACGACACTCTGCTTCGTCAGCAGGTGTTAACACCAACATATTCGGAATACAGCGTAAGAATGGAATGTCATAGGCACCTGCATGAGTTGCACCATCAGCGCCCACTAAGCCAGCACGATCCAAAGCAAACAGTACCGGCAGATCTTGAATCGCCACATCATGAATGAGTTGATCATAGGCTCGCTGCAAGAAGGTGGAATAAATT
This sequence comes from Burkholderiaceae bacterium, assembly GCA_947470165.1. Classification (GTDB taxonomy): domain Bacteria; phylum Pseudomonadota; class Gammaproteobacteria; order Burkholderiales; family Burkholderiaceae; genus Polynucleobacter. Next base: position 4,190 of record CANISN010000161.1, read on the forward strand.
GCTACGACCGGCTTCATACCTTCGCATGCCATGCCTGCCGCAAATGTGACTGCATGTTGCTCGGCGATACCCACGTCGTAATAACGCTTAGGGAAATTCTTTTCAAACTCAACGAGGCCAGAGCCTTCGCGCATGGCAGGTGTAATACCGATTAACAATGGATCAGCATGTGCCATATCGCATAACCACTCTCCAAATACCTGAGTAAAAGTTTTTGGGGCGGGGCTATTTGACTTCTTCACGCCCTCTTCAGGATTGAACTTGCTGGGGCCGTGATAGAGAACTGGATCCGCTTCCGCCAACTCATAGCCCTGACCCTTACGCGTCACCACATGTAAAAACTGTGGGCCACGACCCTCTATTGCTAAACGACGGACGTTCTGCAACATCGGAATCAAAGCATCTAAATCATGACCATCAATTGGGCCAAAGTAATTGAAACCA
>CANISN010000162.1 GCA_947470165.1 Burkholderiaceae bacterium
ACCAGGACGACCATAGTGAAGAATTTGCGGGTCTTGATGGAATACTTTACCAATACCGTGTCCGCAGTATTCACGAACGACAGAGTAGCCGGCACTTTCAGCATGCGTTTGAATGACATGGCCAATATCACCTAGTGATGCACCAGGTTTGACTTGGGCTATGCCCAGCCACATGCATTCAAAAGTAACCTGCGTCAGACGTTTTGCGAGTACCGATACTTCGCCAACCATAAACATGCGGCTGGTGTCACCGTAGTAGCCATCAGGAGTAATGACGGTGATATCCAAATTAACGACGTCACCTGTTTTCAAAATCTTCTCACCAGGAATGCCATGACAAATTACATCATTGACAGAGGTGCAGATGGATGCCGGAAAGGGTGGGTAGCCAGGCGGTTGATAGTTCAGTGGGGCTGGGATCGTCTTTTGAACATCACGCATGTAGTCATGGCAGATGCGGTCCAGTTCAGCGGTGCTGACGCCCGCTTTGACGTGGGGCGCTACATGATCAAGAACTTCACTGGCTAAGCGGCCAGCTTCGCGCATCCCTTGGATGTCTTTTTCGGCGGTAAATACACTATTCATGCCTTGATTATCAACGACTTGGGGGTTTTTAGTGGAGGTGTATTGCCTAATTTTTAGGCAATACACCTTATATTCTGGGCCTCTAGTAAGCGTTTCGCTGCTTGATCCTCATTCTTGGGAGGGGTGGGGGCTAGCTAGATCATTGATATTTAAGCTATAATTACTGCCTCAGGTCAACTTTTGATCTGAAATAGCGGGTTGAGCCTTCCAGGGTGGCGCTTTTTAGCGCAGTTAGGACTCAATCTCAGAAACCAACCCTTAGGAGAAGTTATGTCAGTAACTATGCGTCAAATGCTGGAAGCCGGTTGCCATTTTGGTCACCAAACCCGTTTCTGGTCCCCAAGAATGGCCCCTTATATTTTCGGCCATCGCAACAAAATTCACATCATCAATTTGGAAAAAACATTGCCAATGTTTCAGGATGCCCTGAAATTCGCAAAACAAATTGCTGCTAATCGTGGAACTATCTTATTTGTGGGTACTAAGCGCCAATCACGCGAGATCATTGCTGAGGAGGCTGCTCGTGCTGGTATGCCTTATATCGATAGCCGTTGGTTGGGCGGTACGCTCACTAACTTTAAAACTGTTAAAGGTTCTCTCAAGCGTTTGAAGGACATGGCAGTTGCTAAAGAAGCTGGTGATTGGGAAAAGCTTTCTAAGAAAGAAGCCTTGACGAATGACCGCGATCTCGACAAGCTACAAAAAGCGCTTGGTGGTATTCAAGATTTAAATGGCGTTCCTGATGCGATTTTCGTAGTGGACGTCGGCTATCACAAGATTGCGATTACTGAAGCAAACAAGCTGGGTATTCCGGTTATCGCTGTTGTGGATACCAACCACTCACCTGAAGGTGTCGATTACATCATTCCTGGTAACGATGACTCTAGTAAAGCTGTATTGCTCTACACACGCGGTATTGCTGATGCAATCCTTGAGGGCAAATCCAATTCTGTTCAAGAAATCTTGACTGCCGTTAAAGAAGGCGAAGAAGAGTTTGTTGAAGAAGGGAAAGCTGAATAATGGCTGCTATTACCGCTGCAATGGTTGGCGAGTTACGCGCCAAAACTGATGCCCCGATGATGGAGTGCAAAAAAGCATTGACTGAAGCTGATGGTGATATGGCTCGCGCAGAAGAAATTCTGCGTGTGAAGCTCGGTAGCAAAGCTGGTAAGGCTGCATCTCGCGTTACTGCTGAAGGAATTGTCGTCTCATTCATCGATGGTACTAACGGTGCCTTGCTTGAAGTGAACTGCGAAACTGACTTTGTCTCTAAGAACGATGACTTCTTGGCATTTACTAATGAGTGTGTCAAATTAGTTGCTCAAAAGAATTCAGCTGATGTTGCTGCATTGCTTGCATTGCCAATGAATGGTCAAACAGTGGATGAAGTTCGGAGTGCGCTCATCGGTAAGATCGGCGAAAACATCATGCCGCGCCGCTTTAAGCGTTTTGCTGGTAGCAGTAAGTTGGTTTCTTATCTCCATGGTACTCGTATTGGCGTCATGGTTGAATTCGAAGGTGATGAGACTGCAGCTAAAGACGTGGCAATGCATATCGCTGCAATGAAGCCAGTGGCTTTGTCGATGGCTGATGTTCCTGCCGAAGCAATTGCGATTGAGCGTAGCGTTGCCGTTCAAAAGGCTGCTGAATCTGGTAAACCACCAGAAATCGTTGAGAAGATGGTTGAAGGTTCTATTCAGAAGTACCTCAAAGAGGTTTCTTTGCTGAACCAAACTTTTGTTAAAAACGATAAGCAATCTGTTGAGCAAATGCTCAAGGCCGCAAACACAACAATCAAGGGTTTCACCATGTTTGTTGTGGGTGAGGGTATTGAGAAGCGTCAGGACGATTTTGCAGCTGAAGTTGCTGCTCAGGTTGCCGCTGCTAAAGGTGCTTAATTAGCTTTAACATTATTGGGCTTACCCAGTAAGGCTGTAATCCTCAAAAGGGCACAGGAATCTCGGTTTCTGTGCCCTTTTGTTTGATCTGTGCCAAGCCCTTTATAATTTGGGCAAGATATTAAAAAGTACTTAAAGATCAATACGCTAAGCGAGTAAATTGCCTGGCTAATTACGGAAAATAAAACAATGCCAGCCTACAAACGTGTGCTCTTAAAACTCTCTGGTGAAGCCCTAATGGGGGATGATGCTTTTGGTATCAATCCAATCACTATTGATTCTATGGTGAAAGAAATTGCTGATGTTGTGAATAGTGGGGTGGAGTTAGCGATTGTGATTGGCGGCGGAAACATTTTCCGCGGTGTAGCGGGTGGGGCCGCTGGAATGGATCGTGCCACAGCCGATTACATGGGAATGCTTGCAACTATGATGAACTCCCTGGCGCTTCAAGATGCTTTGCGCCAAAAAGGCGTTGAGGCGCGCGTCCAGTCCGCCTTAAGAATGGATCAAGTGGTTGAGCCTTACATTCGTCCACGTGCAATCCGTGCTTTGAGTGAAGGCAAGGTAGTGATATTCGCAGCGGGTACTGGTAACCCTTTCTTTACTACTGATACCGCTGCAGCTTTGCGTGGTGCAGAGATGGGAGTAGAGATTGTGCTCAAAGCAACTAAGGTTGATGGTATTTATAGTGCTGATCCTATGAAGGATCCAGCAGCCACTCTTTACAAAACCATTACCTTTGATGAAGCCATCATCAAAAACTTGCAGGTCATGGATGCCACTGCTTTTGCATTGTGCCGTGACCGTAAATTACCCATCAAAGTGTTTTCGATTCTCAAGCCAGGTGCGTTGATGCGTGTAGTCCGGGGTGAATCTGAAGGTACTTTAGTACACGTTTAATAGGAGGTCTGATGTCCGCAGCAGAAATTAAAACCACTACCGATCAAAAGATGCAGAAGTCTCTTGAGGCTCTGAAAGCTAATTTGGCGAAGATTCGATCCGGCCGTGCAAACCCCGGAATTTTGGAGCACATTCAGGTGGATTACTACGGTAATCCGACACCACTGAGTCAAGTGGCTAGCTTAGGTCTGGCTGATGCTAGAACTATCAACGTTCAGCCATTTGAAAAGACTATGGTTGGCGCAATCGAGAAGGCTATTCGTGATTCTGACTTGGGCTTAAATCCTGCGTCGCAAGGTACGGTCATTCGTGTATCAATGCCTGCCTTAACTGAAGAGCGTCGTCGTGACTTGACAAAGGTTGTTAGAACCGAAGGCGAAGATACCAAGATTGCCGTGCGTAATTTGCGCCGTGATGCCAACGAGCATTTAAAGCGTCTTACTAAAGATAAAGAAATTTCTGAGGATGAAGAGCGTCGTGCGACTGATGAGATTCAAAAGATGACCGATCGTGCGGTAGTAGATATCGATAAGATCATTTCAGAAAAAGAAAAAGAGATCATGACGGTTTAGTCGTCAGATTTTTTATTTATCACTATTCATGACTCAACACATTAGCTCTACCTTAGTTATTCCTGAGGTGAATGCTATTCCCCGTCATGTTGCTATCATCATGGATGGCAATGGCCGGTGGGCTAGTAAGCGTTTTATGCCTCGTGTGACAGGTCATTCTGAAGGATTAGCTGCTGTTCGTAAGATTGTTCAAGAGTGCCGCAGTCTGGGTGTGGAATATCTAACCATTTTTGCATTTAGCTCTGAGAACTGGCGCCGCCCACCAGAAGAGGTGGGTTTTTTAATGAAGCTATTTTTAAAGTCATTAAAAGGTGAAGTCTCTCGCCTAGCTGAAAACGATATCTCCTTGCGACTGATTGGTGACTTAAGTCGATTTGATTCCGCCATTCAGGAAATGGTGCAATTCTCTGTAGATAAAACTGCTGACTGTAAAGCGCTTACTTTGACTGTGGCCGCCAACTATGGTGGACGTTGGGATATTTTGCAGGCGATGCGAAAATGTTTACTAGCTAATCCAAATTTAAAGCCTGAGGAAGTTTCTGAAGAATTGCTACAACCGCATTTGTCGATGGCTTATGCACCAGAGCCTGA
>CANISN010000163.1 GCA_947470165.1 Burkholderiaceae bacterium
TGGTCTTGAAACCTGGAGTAAATGTGCGGCTTGCACGGTGGTCAACTCTTGTTCTCTAGGCATCAATAAAATTATTTTGCCTTCGGCCATTGCACCTAAGGTTTTAGCAATAAAACGTAATACTTTTGGAGGTAACTCGAGTATGGGTGTGTCTTTATCAATAGCAGCTTCGGAGTCTGACAACAATGCAATTTTTCCTGCTCTTGAATGGTCGAGGGCGGCCATTATGCATCGCTGAGCCGATCGAACCAATACCGACTCTCTCTCACTCAAAACTGGCTCTACAACACTTTTGTCTAGTACTGTCATTTACTCCCCCTCACTCAGAATCTCTTTAGCTCACCTTCACATGGCAAGCACTCATTGTAAACTATTAAATGAAATAAGAGAAATAAGTGTAATAACTGTAATATCAATAGGGGTTCATCGGCTCCAAGAAAGACAAAACCACCCGAAGGTGGTCTGTCGCCCAAAAAGCACTCAATTAGATTGAACGATTAAAGGGTGAGTCGTGCTACTCCAATACACTCTTTCAAAAGAGATATTATTTCACCCAGACATCAAGTGGAGTTCAAATCGGTAATGTAAAAGAGTTTACCTAAATCTTTAATTTTGTTGAGGGTAGCTCCACCCAACGATACAAATAGTTCGCTGCAATACCGGTGCAGACTAGCACTACAACCATCCAGCTAATAGCAAGAAGTCCACTCTCATGTGCATGTAATCCTAGGGCAATGTACACGGTGTTCGCCAATAAAATAAAGGCGAAGTGAATTAAGAACGCACAGAAAGAACGTGGGCTTGCCCAAGCAATAGCACTGAGTAACTTGATCTTCAATACCGAAGTTGCACTCACCTTGGGATAACTGGTATTACCCAATACGAATAAGAGTAAAGCTACAAACCAGGCTAAGAAGTTTCTTAACCAAACCTCTTGCAATGTGGATATTGCAATAATCACCCCGATGACAATAAGCGCCGCCTTAGCCAAGCCCTGAATCTTGTTATCGGCAAAGTTTTTTGCAAGATAAGCTAAAACTCCAAGCCCATATGAGCCAATAAAATAAATAAAGAAAGTATCATAGTCAGCAGAGCGATTGAAATACAGTAAAGAGCTCACAGCCACAACACTAATAAACCAAATCAATGCCTGATAAGAAGAAAAAGAGATTAGCAAAATGGCTAACACTGAATAGAGTTGCCAATCAATTGCTACATACCAAGCGCCAGCAGAAATAGAATCTAATCCCAAGATGTCCTGCAAGAAAAACAGGTGGGCTATAAACTGGCCAAGCGTCTCTTGCTCACCTACAAACTCATCGTTAACCCAAAATCGTGCAAGCCAAGCACAAGCAATCGTAAAAATCAGAGCAGTAATATAAGGTGCAAACAAACGCAGGTAGCGATTGATGATCGTCCGTAGTAAATTTTGGCTGCTAAATTTTGTATTTGCAAATCGCGCAAGGGACTGGGCGGCCAAGTATCCAGCCATCACTAAAAAGATTTGAACTGCATAACGCCCATACTCAAAGAGCCATATCATCAGACCAGGCAATACTGTCCGCGCATCTTCAGCTATCTGACCATAACTGGATAAGTGATGAAGAATAATAAGGATCGCTGCAAAGACCTTAAGAAGGTCTATCAAAAATAATGGGGTGGTTTGCTTCAACAGTTCTGACGCTTGTAGCGATTACTTGGATTTTGTCTTACCCATTAAAGAAGCGAGCATAGGATTACTGCTAGCGAGCTCTTTTTTGGTTTTCGCAATATCTTCAGCAGTACCCGGCCTTGGCGTCTTGGCAGCATTTTTCATACGCTGAGCAGTTGTTAGAGCGAGATTTTTATAGAGATCGGTTTTTTTCATTGACATGAGGTAATACTCGGTTAAGTTTGTTTCCTACAAGGTGTTATCCACTGTATCAATAAAGTCGCGAATGGTTCGATTAAATGCTTCAGGCTGCTCAATATTAGATAGATGGGCTGCGTCTTCCAGAATGACTAGTTTGGATCCATCAATCATACGATTAAGCACAATGGCTTGATCTACTGTGCAGGCGGGATCTTGGCGACCAGTCAAAATAAGTGTGGGGGCTTTAATCTTGAGCAGCATCGTTGTTTGCGCCATATCTCTTACCGCACTAGCGCAACCTAAGTAACCCTCGACCCCAGTAGCCAAGATCATCTCGCGTACTTTAGCAATATCTTGAGGAGCGCGGGCAATAAAGGGGGCTGTAAACCAACGCTTGATCGTACCGTCTACTAAGCCAGCAATACCCTCTTTATGGGCAATTGCGAAACGCTCTTCCCATAAGCTGCGAGGAGGCATTTCACTAGCGGTGTCACACAAGGATAAGGAATGCACACGCTCAGGATAGCGAGCACCCAACTGCTGCCCAATCATGCCGCCCATTGATAATCCAATGAAATGGACTTTATCGATCTTAAGCGCATCTAGTAGCGCGACTGCGTCATCGGCTAATTGAGAAATGCTATAGGGAGCCGAGGTTGTTTCAGAGTCGCCATGTCCACGCTTATCAAAACGCAGGGTGCGATATCGATCACTTAATGCAGGTATATTCCAATCCCACATGCTGCAGTCAGACATCAAGCTATTGGCCATCATCACCACATGACCATCGCTAGGTCCATCAAAACGATAGGCTATATCTACTCCATTGACTTTGACGATCTGCTTTTCTAGTTTTTGGCTCATTTGCGTCTACTTTCTGGCTTATCCAGCAATTTTTATATTTTCCGTCTTGATCATGGCGATCTTTTTGGGAGCATGGTAGATTATCCAATGAAACTAAAAAAATACTAAGGAGATATGATGCAAAAGACAATGCAATCCCCCTGCTCGAGCAAAAACAATCTTATGCGGAGCTCATTCATTAGCTTAGGGCTTACTTTTAGCCTTGCTTTAAGCCTAATACCCAGCCTTGTCAGCGCGCAAAGTTACCCTAACAGGACCGTTAAGATGATCGTACCCCTGACTGCTGGATCGGGTGCCGACATCGCCGGCAGAATTGTTGCGAAGAATCTTGCTGAAACCTGGAAGCAGTCCGTCATTATTGAAAATCGTCCGGGAGCCGGTGGTGTCATTGGTACCGGCGCAGTTGTAAGCTCTGAGGCTGATGGTTACACGCTGTTAGTGCAGTCTGCCTCTTACGCAGCTAACCCAGTGATCTATAAAAAATTGCCGTACGATCCACTTAAAAGCTTGATTGATGTGGACATCTTAGGACAAACACCCTACGTCCTAATTACCTCTGCAGATGGTCCCTATCAATCTATTCGTGACTTAGTGATTGCAGCCAAGTCTAAGCCAGGTGACATTACTTTCGCATCCGCTGGTATAGGCAGCTCTACCCATTTAGCTGCTGAATACTTCAATCAAATGATGGGCATCAAACTCATTCATGTTCCCTATAAAGGATCCCCGGAAGCCATTCAAGATACGATGGCTGGACGTACGGCTTTTTACATGGCGCCATTAGATACTGCCATCGGGCAACTCAAAGGTGGCAAAGTAAGGGCTCTAGGAGTTACCAGTAAAGCACGCAATGCTGCAGTACCTGATATCCCTAGCATCGCAGAGCTTGGCTACCCCACTTTTGAGATCGGTCTGTGGTTTGGCGTATGGGCTCCTGCCGGTACACCAGCTGCGATTGTGAAAAAGATTAATCAAGATATTAATCTGGCTATGCAAAATCCTGAGGTAAAAGCTGCATACGAATCTAAGGGCATCAGGGCCACACCAATGAGCCCTCAAGAGTTTAGTAAATTTGTTCGTGAAGAAATGGATAAATATCAAAAGATTGCTAAAGACGCCAACATTGAACCTCAGTAATTCAAGTGTAGTAAATTGAATACAACTCACTCTGCACCACTCTGCCAAGCCCCAGATCCAGAAATTCGATCACCCAAGATTGCGTTTCCTCCTGGGGCAGTAGATTGTCATACCCATGTGTGCGGGCCAGCCCTCGAGTTTCCTTATACCAAGGAGCGCATCTACACTCCGCCAGATGCCACACTAACCCAATATGAATCCTTATTAAGTATGCTGGGTATTGATCGTGCTGTCTTAGTACAGCCGAGCGTATATGGAACAGATAACCGTGCCATGCTCGCAGCGCTATCCTCAAACCCCAACAAGTTTCGTGGGATTGCCGTTATCAATTCCGAAATCTACGATACAGAACTTGAGGCCATGCATCACGCTGGTATTCGTGGCATTCGCTGTAATGTCGTAGATGTTGCCGATAAATCGAAGGGTTTACCCATTGATCAGTTAACTGCAATCGCAAAACGCATCAAACCCTTTGGCTGGCATTTAGAGTTACTCGCCCATGTCAATGAATACCCTGATCTCGCCAGAACATTTGCAAAATTTCCGGTGGACTTAGTATTCGGTCATTTTGGTTACTCCCATGCAAAGTATGGTGTGCATAACAAAGGTTTTCAAGGGCTACTAGAACTACTGAGAAATAACAAA
>CANISN010000164.1 GCA_947470165.1 Burkholderiaceae bacterium
CAGGTTACTCAGGTTCCCTCGGGGACTAGCTCAGAGCAGGTTGCTGCCATGGTGATGAAAATTCGCAATCAATTTGGTATTCAAGAAGTCAGCCTTTTCACCATGAAGCGCGAATTGATTTTTTCGAGTGAGCCCAAGCCAAAAAAATATTTAACTGCACCCAGTCCGGAGATCATTGCAGAAGCCTTTAAAAAGAAGGGTCTTACTTCTTTAGATCAAATCGAAATGGAGGGTGGGCAGCGCACCTATCGAGTAAGGGCAATTGTGCCGATCGTGCGAAAAAAGCCTATTCAAAACAAGCTTGATGCTAGTAAAGCTGCAGAAGATAGATATTTTTTACAGTTGGTGCGCTTTGTTCCGGCCCCACTGGCTAAGAATATATTTGCAGTTGAATCTGCTTATAGTGACTATCAAGAAAAGTCATTAGGACGCACGGGTTTGCGTAAGATGTTTGTGGGCACGCTCACATTAACCTTGTTCTTCGCATTATTTGTAGCGGTTACCTTGGCCTTAATACTTGGGCGACAACTGGCTAGACCCTTGCTAATGCTATTAAAGGGTACTCAGGCTGTTGCACAGGGAGATTTATCTCCTAAGCCTGAACTAGATACCGGCGATGAGCTTGGCATGTTGACACGTCAATTTAATGTAATGACACGTCAGCTTGCTGATACAAGAGACTCCCTACAAGAATCCAAATCATTTTTAGAGACTGTGTTGGGTAACTTAACTGCCGGCGTCTGTATTTTTGATCAAGGCTTCAATGTGGTCTCCAGCAATGCTGGGGCCGACCGAATTTTTGGACAAGATCTAACGCAGGTGAATGGGCGCCCTTTAAGCGACAGTCCTGCGCTAGTTGAGTTTGAGCAAGCGATTAAAGAAGGTTTTGCAACAATGAAGCTGGCGATCGGGGTCGATACTGCCCAGCTAGACGCTGAAATCAATCAATCTGCGCGAGTTTGGCAAAAACAGATTCAGCTTCACAGTACAAACGAATTCGAGAATGACCCTGGTGTTACTTTGTTTGTGCGTGGAACTGAGCTGACCTCAGATTTGCGCATGGTGGTATTTGATGACATCACCGATGTGGTGAGTGCGCAGCGCTCCATCGCTTGGAGTGAAGTGGCTAGGCGCTTGGCGCATGAGATTAAAAACCCGCTAACCCCCATACAACTCTCCGCGGAAAGACTGCAACACAAGTTGGCAGGTAAATTAAGTCCTGAGCAGGAAGAGGTGATGAATCGCAGTACTGAAACTATCATTAGGCAAGTTCAGGCTATGAAAGAGATGGTCAACGACTTCAGGGATTTTGCCAAAACTCCCAGCCCGCAATTGAAATCTGTTTCTATCAATACTTTGACACAAGAGATTTTAGGCTTATATGAGGGCAGCCCTTTAAAAACCCAGCTAGATCCGCAATGTCCGAATATTATGGGCGACTCTACTCAACTAAGACAGGTTATTCATAATCTATTGCAGAACGCGCAAGATGCTACTTTAGAGGGTAAACATCAGGCCGAGCCAGTTGAAGTAAAAACAGAGCTGGTGCCTTATGGAGAATTGAGTGGTGCCCCACAAAATGCCGTACGTTTAACAATAAGTGATAGCGGTTCAGGATTTCCAGCTAAGATATTGGCAAGAGCGTTTGAGCCGTACGTCACAACGAAGATTAAAGGTACCGGATTAGGCTTGGCAGTCGTAAAGAAAATAGTTGATGATCATGGCGCCAAAATTGAAGTCCGGAATCGCATTCAAGGTGATGAGGTTATCGGTGCAAAAGTATCAATTTTATTTATGAACCTGGCAAAAGAGGCGGCATAAGAATGGCAAGTATTTTGGTGGTCGACGATGAGATGGGAATCCGTGAGCTTCTCAATGAGATTCTGACGGATGAAGGCCATACTGTTTATGCTGCTGAGAGTGCTATGCAGGCACGTACTATTCGTGAACAAATGCGCCCAGATCTTGTTTTGCTCGATATCTGGATGCCAGATGTTGACGGTATTACATTGTTAAAAGAGTGGTCTAAGACCGGCCAACTCACGATGCCTGTTGTGATGATGTCGGGGCATGCCACGATTGATACGGCGGTTGAGGCCACTCGTATTGGCGCGCTCAACTTTTTAGAAAAGCCGATTGCGTTGCAAAAACTACTCAAGACGGTCACTAAAGCGCTAGAGAGCTCACCTAAATATGTAGAGTCTGCTGAAGAAAAGATATCCCAGACGCTTTCATCTAGCCTAAGCCCCAAAGTAGCGGTTACCGAGCAAGCCTCTCAACCCCAAGATGGTGAGTACATCAGCGGGATTGCAAAAACTTATTTTGATTTGCCGCTCAGAGAGGCTAGAGACTTGTTTGAGAAAGTCTACTTTGAGCATCAAATGATCATTATGGGCGGTAGCATGACCAAGATTTCTGAATACACTGGTCTTGAGCGCACGCACCTCTATCGCAAGCTAAAAGCATTGGGAATTGATACCTCGCGTAATAAGGCTGAGCAATAACTCATTAATAGTCAGCCCTTGATTCCCGTTCGCCTATGCTTTTTAAAAGTATCAGCGTTGCGACGGATAATAGCGCCCATATCACTTCGGAATTGCTCCCATGGAAATTAAGGTTAACTTTCTCGATAAGTTGCGTCTTGAGGCTAAGTTTGACGACTTCACGGTGATTTCTGATCAGCCCATTCGTTATAAGGGCGACGGCTCAGCCCCCGGACCTTTCGATTACTTTCTGGCCTCATCTGCCTTGTGTGCGGCGTACTTTGTGAAGTTATATTGCGACACTCGTAATATTCCCACCGAAAATATTCGCCTTTCACAGAATAACATTGTTGATCCAGAAAATCGGTATCGGCAGATTTTCAAGATTCAAGTGGAGTTGCCGGAGGATATCTCTGCCAATGATCGTCAAGGGATTTTGCGCTCTATTGGGCGTTGTACCGTAAAAAAAGTCGTGCAAGCGGGGCCAGAGTTTGTCATCGAAGAAGTAAAGAATTTAGAGGCAGATACGCAGACTTTGCTAGCCTTGAATTCCTCCTCTGACGCGAGCACCTATATTGCAGGAAAGGATTTACCCTTAGAGCAAACCATTGCCAATATGTCAGGCGTGCTGGCGAATCTGGGAATTAAGATTGAGATTGCTTCGTGGCGCAACCTGATTCCCAATGTGTGGTCCTTGCATATTCGGGATGCCCATTCGCCGATGTGCTTTACCAATGGCAAGGGCTCGACAAAAGAAAGCGCGCTGGCCTCAGCCTTAGGGGAGTACATCGAGCGGCTGAGCAACAACCATTTTTATGCCGGTGTGTTTTGGGGCGAAGATATTGCCAACGGTACATTTGTGCATTACCCAAATGAGCGCTGGTTTAAGGCGGGCAGTAAGGATGGGTTACCCACAGAAATTCTAGACGAGTACTGCCGAAACATTTACAACCCTGATGGTGAGTTGCGAGGCTCTCATTTGATCGATACTAATTCTGGCAATGCACAGCGTGGTATCTGTTCCCTTCCGTATGTGCGGCAGTCGGATGGTGAGGTTATTTATTTCCCCTCTAATTTGATTGAAAACCTTTATGTCAGCAATGGCATGAGTGCTGGCAATACGCTGGCCGAAGCACAGGTGCAATGCCTGTCGGAGATTTTTGAGAGGGCTGTCAAACGTGAAATTCTAGAAGGTGAAATCGCTTTACCGGATGTGCCGCAGGAAGTGCTTGCTAAATATCCTGGTATTTTGGCGGGTATTAATGGCTTAGAAGGGCAGGGCTTTCCGGTGCTCGTAAAAGATGCATCCCTGGGCGGAATCTATCCGGTTATGTGCGTGACTTTAATGAATCCGCGAACAGGCGGTGTATTTGCTTCCTTTGGGGCACACCCCAGCCTAGAGGTGGCGCTAGAGCGGAGTCTGACTGAATTACTTCAGGGCCGTAGTTTAGAGGGCTTAAACGATTTGCCGCCACCAACTTTTGTAAGTGAAGCAGTGACTGAGCCAAATAATTTTGTTGAACACTTCATTGATTCGAGCGGTATTGTATCCTGGCGCTTTTTTAGCGCCAAATCAGATTACGACTTTGTTGACTGGGATTTCTCGGGCGATGGAGAAAACTCTAATACGCAAGAAGCGACAATTTTATTTGGCATTCTCAAAAAGATGGGCAAAGAGTCTTATGTCGCAGTCTATGACCAGTTGGGTGCTACCGCCTGCCGCATCTTGGTACCAGGCTATTCTGAGGTGTATCCGATAGAAGACCTTATATGGGATAACACTAACAAGGCACTGCTATTCCGTGCCGATATTTTGGGTCTGCTGCAACTCGACGATGCCAAGCTAGATATGTTGTTGGAGAGGCTGGAAAATAATGAGATAGATGAGTATGGTGATATCGCTACATTGATCGGTATCGAATTTGATGAGAATACGCCTTGGGGTCAGCTAACAGTTCTAGAGTTAAAGCTACTGATTCGTCTTGCCTTAAAACAATTTGATAAAGCCCATGA
>CANISN010000165.1 GCA_947470165.1 Burkholderiaceae bacterium
CGCCTTCATCATCGATCAAAATCTTTAAACGAATTGCTAACTCTTGAGCGGATCTGCGACCCAGTGCAATATTGACGCAAGCTTCTTCACGGGTTTTATCGCCAGTCCAATGAAGAAGTTTTTCCCAAATCTCTGGGGATAGCAAACCAGCATCGACACCTTGCTGCCGCAAAGCACTTGCTAATAGACGTTCGCCTAGTTGCAAAGACTCGGCGTAATGTTTCGTCTTGAGTGAATGGCGAATAGAGGCTCGCGCTTTACCAGTTCTCACAAACGCTAGCCAACCTGGATTGGGCTGAGAATTTGCAGAGGTCACTACCTCAATGATGTCGCCGTTCTTGAGCTCGCTACGCAAGGGAAGCTGCATGCCGTTAATCTTCACGGCTACACAAGTATTCCCAACATCACTATGAATGGAGTATGCAAAGTCTAAGGCTGTGGCGCCACGCGGTAGTGCTCTGATTTGCCCTTTTGGTGTAAATACATAAACAGCATCAGGGAATAAATCAATTTTGACGTGCTCTAAGAATTCTTGAGAGTCGCCGCTACTATCCTGAATGTCGATTAAAGACTGTAGCCACTGATGAGCACGATTTTGCACTTCACTCATATCTGGTGAGCCGTCTTTATAAGCCCAATGTGCTGCGACACCCGCCTCAGCAACAGCGTGCATATCGCCAGTACGAATCTGAAACTCTACTGGCACACCGGAAGGGCCTAGTAAGGTTGTATGTAGGGATTGATAGCCGTTGAGTTTAGGAATCGCAATGTAATCCTTAAACTTACCTGGCATTGGCTTATACAGAGAGTGTAATAAACCTAAAGCGCGATAGCACGCGTCAATTGAATGGACAGTAACCCTAAAGGCATATACATCGAGCACCTGAGAAAAGCTCAAATGCTTACTGCGCATTTTGCTGTAAATACTAAAGAGGGTTTTTTCTCGACCCTGAAGATCTACCTCTACATTCGCTTTAGAAAAAGCCATACGGGTGTTCTGCAAAATCTTTTCAACCATCTCCTTGCGATTACCACGCGCCCTTTTGACGGCACCCTCAATCACTCTAAAACGCATGGGCATTGAAAAACGGAAACTTAAATCCTGTAAATCACGATAGATGATATTAAGACCAAGACGATGAGCAATCGGAGCATAAATCTCTATGGTTTCCGCTGCAACCCTACGGCGCTTCTCCATCGGGACGGCATCTAAGGTACGCATATTGTGCGTACGGTCCGCAAGCTTGACTAAAATGACTCGGACATCGCGCGCCATCGCCATAAACATTTTACGAAAGCTCTCAGCTTGCGCCTCAGCATGACTCTGGAACTCCAGCTTATCTAACTTGGTTAAACCCTCTACCAACTCTGCCACTTTGCTGCCAAACTTTTCTACCAAATCTGTCTGAGTACAACCGGTATCTTCAATCACATCATGCAATAAAGCAGCCATGATGGATGGTGCATCAAGGCGCCAAGTAGCACAGAGTTCAGCCACTGCTACTGGATGGGTAATATAAGGTTCGCCACTATGGCGGTACTGGCCTAAGTGTGCTGCATCTGCAAAATGAAAGGCTTTTTTGATTAAGGTGGCTTCATCAGGCTTGAGGTAGCCCAACTTGGCAATAAGTCCATCAATGGAAACAACTTGATGCTTGAGGGGGAGACTAGGGGCTGAAGTAGGCCCAAACAAATGTCGACTAGATTGAGCCAGCAAAGTGGCAAGAATCGAAGACTTATTATCTTTCGCGACCTCTTTAGGCGAGATCTGACCTTTGAATTGCGAGGTGTTTTGGTCGCCTAAGGGGAGCTCCACAACGGAACCCCTAAATTACAAAGGTACTTTGGTCAACATATCACGGTCGGTTACACCAGCAGCAACTTCACGCAACGCAACAACAGTTGCTTTATCTCTGGCATCAACCCGTGGGGAGTGACCTTGAACTAATTGACGCGCGCGATAGGTCGCAGCCAATACGAGTTCAAAACGATTTGGAATGGTTTTTAGGCAATCTTCTACAGTAATACGGGCCATGCTGAACTCACTTAATTTAGCTTTAATACCTATAGGATAACTGATTAGACCCCAAGCCGCCTTAAAAGTGTCGGGTTGCGAGCCATAATCGGGCCTGAACGGAGACGGCTAGCCGCAACAAGGTGCCGTAAATCAATCAATGCCCGCTCAAAATCATCATTGATCACAATAAAATCTGCCTCATGGGCATGTTGCAGCTCCAAATGCGCTGCTGCTAATCTTCTCTGAATGGTTGCCTCATTATCCTGACCTCTTTTGCGTAAGCGCTCTTCCAGAGCCTCAAATGATGGCGGGAAAATGAATATCCACTGAACTTCTGGAATCATTTTACGAATCTGTTGGGCCCCCTGCCAATCGATCTCCAGTATTACATCGTGTCCGACTGTCATTTGAGCTTCGATCCAGGCGCGTGAGGTGCCATAAAAATTGCCGTGCACTTCGGCATGCTCCAAGAAATTACCTTGGTCACGCTCTGCAATGAATTCTTCTAGGGCGATAAATCGGTAGTCTTTGCCCTCTACTTCACCCGGCCTAGGTAAACGCGTTGTAGTTGAAAGAGATAGCTTAAGTGCTGGATCTTCTTGCAGCAGTGCATTAACTAAGGATGATTTGCCAGCGCCCGATGGGGCAACAATCATCAACATGCTACCTTGATAGGTGGGAGAGGTATTGGGTTTCAGTGTAGAGCTGGCCATCATGATTGATCGAATATAAATTACTCTAGATTTTGTACCTGTTCACGCATCTGCTCAATAAGGAGCTTGAGCTCTAGCGCCGCCTGGGTGCACTCTTCAGAAACTGATTTAGAGCTCAAAGTATTGGCTTCGCGATTGAGTTCTTGCATTAAAAAATCCAAACGCTTGCCTACTGGACCTTTACCAGCCAGAGCAGTATCGACTACCTGAAGATGGGTCTTAAGACGAGCAAATTCTTCTGCTACGTCAATCCGAACAGCGTAAAGCACTACTTCTTGACGAATGCGTTCCATTAGCTCTGTTCCAGACCCGCCGATACCTTTTCCCTGCTCTTGCGCAGCTAATGCTTCAGCCAAGCGCTCTGTCAACTTCTCTTGGTACTGAGCAACATACACAGGCACTTTAGGCTCAATGGTTTGCACAATCTCACGCATCTTGGTGGTGATGTTGGTCAAAACCGTTACCAAGGCTTTGCCTTCAGCATGGCGACTATCCATTAGGGCGGATAAGGCGGCTCGTCCTGCTTCAACGGTGGCAGTAATCCAGCCTTCTTCCTCGCCTCTAGGCTCAGAAACAATCCCAGGCCAACGCAAAATATCAGCGATACATAATGCTTCTGCATGCGGAAACGCTTCTTGAGCATGCTCTTGCAGAGTGTACAAAGCGTCTAAACGATCTTTATTTAGGGCGCCTAAGGCATGAGGATTGGCCTTAGCTGCACCAGTACCGCCAGCATTGACACGCCAAGCAGCACGAAACTCGACCTTGCCACGGGAAAGGCTTTGGGTCGCGATTTCTCGTAAGGCGGGCTCGGCCCCGCGACACTCGTCTGGAAGACGAAAGCCCAAATCCAGAAAGCGGCTATTAACGGCCCGACATTCCACTTGCAAATCAGCCACCACACCAGCTCCTAGGGAGACTTGGCGAGAAGCGCTGCCATAACCAGTCATGCTCGATATCATGTAGATATTGTAGATCTTTAGGACCATACCCCCATGAGTAATGCCAACGTCACCCGCCCTAGTGGCCGCACCCCAACCCAGTTACGCCCTGTGAGTATCAGTCGCGCCTTTACCAAGCATGCAGAGGGCTCAGTCCTCATTGCTTTTGGTGATACCAAAGTACTATGCACTGCCAGTGTTTTGGAAAAAGTTCCACCCCATAAAAAGGGTTCAGGCGAAGGTTGGGTTACCGCGGAATACGGCATGCTCCCCCGCTCTACGCATACCCGCAGCGATCGTGAGGCGGCTCGTGGCAAACAATCCGGTCGCACACAGGAGATTCAACGTTTGATCGGCCGCGCGATGCGCAGCATCTTCGATTTAAAACTATTAGGCGAGCGCACCATTCACCTTGACTGTGATGTATTGCAGGCGGATGGTGGCACGAGGACTGCCGCTATTACCGGTTCCTATATAGCAGCCCGCGATGCTATCAACTCACTTCTACAAGCTGGCGTACTCAAGACCGATCCAATCATCGATAGCGTTGCTGCAATCTCTGTTGGCATTTACCAAGGCGTCCCTGTACTCGACTTAGATTACCCAGAAGATTCTTCTTGCGATACCGACATGAATGTCGTCATGACCGGCAAGGGCGGCATGATTGAGGTGCAAGGTACGGCCGAGGGTGCTGCTTTTTCCCGCCCTGAATTAAATGCCTTATTAGATCTTGCGCAAGAAGGTATTCGTGATTTAACTCAATTACAAAAAGAAGCTTTTAAATAGAAGATAAAAGGTAGATGGTGCA
>CANISN010000166.1 GCA_947470165.1 Burkholderiaceae bacterium
CCTCTACTTCTTCAACAGTTGGGTATTGAATTGGAGCAACCTTCGGCGGCTTTGGAGGCTTTGGAGGATCAAAGGAGGGCGGCTCCCACCTAGTCAGCAGGGAATCATCATCATAGGAAGGCATCGGCTGACTTACCCCTTTCCATGATCATGCGACCTTCATCAGCCAAGGAACGTGCAACTCGAATAACTTCTTTTTGCATATCCTCAACCTCTTGCACTTTGACAGGCGGCCTGGTCTCCAAATCTTCGCGCACACCATCAGCGGCACGCTTGGCCATATTCTTGAAGAGTTTTTCGCGCAGTTTCGGGCTTGCGCCTTTGAGGGCAACGATAAGCGTTTCTTGAGGAACCTCTAGCAACAAGGTCTGGAGTGAACGATCTTCGATGTCGTTGAAGTCTTCGAATACGAACATCTTCTCTTGAATCGCATCAGCCAATTCCGCATTAAAATTACGGATGGTATTTAGCGCTTCCTTATCTAGACCATTAGAGAGCATATTCAAAATTTCTGCGGTAGGAACAACACCGCCTACGGTACTCCTGCGGAAATCGGCATCGGGACCAGCAGAGCGTGACATCACCTCGTTCAACTCCTTCAAAGCGGCTGGCTGGACTTTTTCTAACAAGGCAATTCTCAAGATTAGCTCATTACGTAATTCATCGGGAAATAATTTCAACACAGATGCAGCTTGGGCTGGATCTAAGAAAACCATCACAGTAGCAATAATCTGAGGGTGCTCGTTCTTAATCATTTCATAAAGAACATCGGGCTCCATTCGCTTGAGCGTTTCAATACCCGACATATCTAAGGTAGATTCAAGACGACCCAGTAAATCAGATGCACCCTCAGCACCCATCGCTTTGGTCAACATATTCTGCATGAAGGAATCGGTATCAAACGCAACTTGCGAATTGTTTTCAGTAACATTCTTAAATTGACGCAGTACCTGCAATACTAAATCTCGACTAAGTGAACGCACAACCGCCATCTTTCCAGATAAGCGCTGCACCTCAAACGGCGTCATATTACGCAGCACGTTTGCAGCTGACTCCGCACCAACTGCTAAGAGCACTACGGCAGCACGAGATGCACCATCGAGCTCATCAAAGGTCAAAGTGCCAGATTGGGTTGCACCCTTAACGCCCTCTTTTAAAGCTTCGGCAATGGAAAGCTGTTTAGGTGCAGAGGGTTGTTCGTCAGCCATATTCTCTACTCTTTATCTCAACCGGTAGCAGCGGCAGCGGCAGCGTTTGCAGAATTTGTTTTTTCTGCATCATCTGCCAACCACTCTTTAAAAATGGAGGAAACTACTTTAGGATTTTCCGCTACAAATTCTTGAGCATACTTGAGTAACTCATCGTATTCCTGTTTCTTCTCTTCATCAATACGTTTACGCTCTTCATCAAGCTTAGTGCGCTCCTCCTCCATACGGGCACGCTCCTCCTCTTCCGCGATACGCTGACGCTCTTTGAGTAATTCCATTTCCATACGGCGTTTTTCACGCGCTTTAGGATCCATCTGAGCCATCTCAGCTTTAATTTTTTCGTCGAACTCTTCTTCAATACGCTGCTCCTCCAAGGCTTCGTCCATTTTCTTTGGAAAGAGTAATGGCTTAACCACTCCAAAGAAAATGATTCCCAAAGAACCTAGAATAATTAAAAATTTAAAGAACTCTTTGCCGAGTTCAATAAAGCTTGCTTGTTTATAAAAGGGTGGCTCTAAGTCAGCCTCTACCTTAAACGGGATATTGGCAACACTGACGCTGTCACCACGACGCTCGCTGAAACCAACTGCATCTCGCGCCAAATTATTAATTTGAGCTAGCTCTTTGGCGTTATATGGCACAGGTTTGAGTGGCTTACCATCCTTATCCTCCCCAGCAGGCTGTTTGTAGTTCACAACGACACCAGCCGACACTCTTCGAACTTGACCCTTCTCAGACTTAATCCGCTGAATAGCCCGATCTAACTCGTAATTGATCGTTGCATCTTTCTTGATATTGCTAGAAGAGGCACTCGAACTACTTGGCGGGGCATTGAGATTCTGTGGCCCAGTATTGGCTGCAGCTCCTCCAGGCGCATTGATTGGTGCTTGGGCCGCTCCTGGTGGCTGGTTCGTCAGGGCGCCAGGGACACCAGAGGTAGTTGAGCTAGGTGTTGCCGCTTCGTTTGTCTGCTGACTTCTAATAGATGATTGATTGGGTGGAGAGTTACGTCCAAAAGTTTCTTCAGTACGCTCGAGCTCGCCAAAATCCATATCCACGGTTACTTGTGCGCGCACATTTTCTTTGCCAGTGACGGGCTCCAAAATTGCCTGAACTCGCTTAGATAAAGCAGCCTCTAGCTCAGCAACATATTTGAGTTGTGTACTGTCTAGCCCCATTAAACGCTGTGCATTGGGTGCCAACAAACTGCCCTCAGAATCAACAATCGTCACATTAGCTGGGCCAAGATTGGGAACTGAGGATCCCACTAGGTTTGTAATCGCAGCAACTTGTTGGGAATCCAAGAAACGGCCCGGGTGCATAGTTACTACAACAGATGCAGTGGGTTTTTCTTGCTCACGCATAAATGCGGTTTGCTTAGGAATCGCCAGCATTACCCTTGCAGATTTCACTTGCGCCAGAGAGCTGATGCTGCGAGCCAACTCACCCTCTAGACCACGCTGGTAATTAACTTGCTCGACAAATTGGCTGGTACCCATCTTTTGGTTTTCAAGGAGTTCAAAACCAACATTGCCAGCCTTAGGAAGTCCTTGTCCAGCAAGGCGCAAACGGGTTTCATAAACAGAGGATTCTGGAACTAAAATTGCTGCTCCGCCCTCGGTAAATTTATAGGGCACATTCATCTGTTGTAGTGCCGCCACAATTGCTGCGCCATCACGCTCATTGATACTAGAAAAGAGCACGCGGTAGTCGTCCTTGCTACGTCCAGAAACTGACACAAAGATCAAAACAGCAATCAATAAGAAAAGTGCTGCAGCAACAATGAGCCGTTGTTGAAGATTGAGTGCATTAAAACGCTGCTGAAGTTCCCCCAATTTTGAAGGGAGCTTTACCTTGCCCATGACCGGGGCTGATGTTGGAATTACTGGGGAAGCGGCTTTGGAGCCAATACTCAATACTGCCGCATCCTTTTCACTTTCCTGTGTTACGGGCTGTGCTTCTTCGCTCAATGGGTCGATTCCGTCAAATCAGGCAAAAATTCTAAAAACGATAATAGCACTAAATATAGAACATTTTTGCCTTTTTTCCCTAAATATTGATATTCTATACTTATTGAGAGGCAAAAATTGCCGCCCCATGCAGTAGAAAATTAAAGTTGCTTATTACCCAGTTACGCCTATTTATAAACGTTGACAGACCTTGACTAAGTCACTTCCTTCTATAACTCCTGATAAGGACCCTGCTCTAGTTGCTAAGCATCTCGAGGAAGCTTTCGCTATTTTTTATGCGGAGTCTCAAAAGCTAGAGACCCAACAGGCGGCCCTTCAAGAGAAAATTAATCAACTCAGCTCAGAGCTACAAAAATCTAATCAGCGCCTTGGAATTCTCTTAAATGCGATTCCTGCAGGGGTGATTCTGTTGGAAAACAATATCGTTCTACTACATAATCCTGCGGTACTGCAATTCTTGCCAAGCTTATGCAAAAACAATCATTTTGAATTGCCCAGCGATTGGCAAGCATCAATTGCCCCAGATGAATATGTAATTGGCAATCCAGAAGCTCGCAATCCACCGCCAAAAATGGTTCAGGTGATTCGGATTGATGAAGGCATCCGCAGCTTCATTCAAATTCAAGACATTACTGCCAACATCAATCTGCATCAAGAAACTCAGCGGGAGAATCGCTTAACTGCTATGGGTAAAATGGCTGCCGGTATTGCCCATCAATTTCGCACACCGCTCGCTACAGCTCTGCTCTATTCATCCCATCTCTGTGACGATACAGTCGAACCAGAAATGGCAAAAGAATTTGCTCAGCGCCTACGCAAGCAGTTACTTGATTTAGAAACACTCTCGCAGGACATGTTGAGATTTATTTCTAATCGCCCCAGCAAAACCGTGCACGCCTCTGCTAAACAATTGATTGAAGAAGCACAAGCAAGTATTCAAGTGCTCTTTGAAGAAAAGAATGTCAAGCTCAACATTCAGGCTGATATTCCTGATGCGGTCATGTTGTTAGTAGAACCAAAGTCCATTCCTAATGCCTTAGTAGCGATTCTTGAAAATGCTCTAGCAGTTTCGAAAACAAATGACACCGTCACCTTAAGTGCAGACATTAATTCTAAAAAACTTGTTCTGACAATTGAAGATCAAGGTCCTGGCATTGCTACAAACATCATCGACTCATTATTTGAGCCATTCTCAACCACCAGTGCAAATGGGACTGGCCTAGGTTTATCCATCGCTAAAAATACCTTGGATGCGCATCGGGGCAGCATTAGTGCCCATAACAC
>CANISN010000167.1 GCA_947470165.1 Burkholderiaceae bacterium
ATGACAATAAGGCAGCCTATAAGAACCACATTGCAACAGCCTTTATCTTACTGGGGAGAAAAAAGTCGTAAAAGTTAGTATTTACTATCAAATTTATGGCTCTAATTAGTCCCTGAAGCAGGTTTTCTAAATCTAATTAGGAATTTACTATGAATATTGTTAATTAATACAATTTTACTATCGATTGCAAGGGCCCTAAAATAATAAAAATTAGACTTGCTCACTACATATATTGAATTAGCAGAGGAAACAGATGACAACGCGTGAAGGTAGTTTAGAGGCCCCAACCAGGCATCCCCTGGATTGGCAAAACCCCAAGTTTTACGACAAAGCCGATCTTGAAAATGAGATGGAGCGCGTCTTTGATCTTTGCCATGGCTGCCGTCGATGCGTGAGTCTTTGTGGATCGTTCCCAGCTCTTTTTGATCTAGTTGATGCTACCGAAGATCTAGAGATGGAACAGGTAGACAAGGCTGATTATCAGAAAGTGGTCGATCAGTGTTATCTCTGCGATGTTTGCTATATGACCAAGTGCCCTTACGTTCCACCACATCCTTGGAATATTGACTTTCCTCACCTCATGCTTAGGGCAAAGGCCGTTAACTTTAAGGACGATAAAGCCACATTCCGCGATAAATTACTCTCTTCTACAGACAAGCTTGGTCACTTTGCGGGAATCCCTATTGTGACCCAAGCAGTCAATGCGGTGAACGGCACTGGGCTTGCGCGGCTCGTCATGGAGGGCGCATTAGGTGTAGATAAGAATGCTTGGATTCCTGAGTACGCACCGAAGACTTTCCCGCAGCTGGCTGAAAAATCTGAAGATCTACCTGTGATTGATGGTGCAAAAACACCTGGAAAAGTAGCGATCTATGCTACCTGCTATATCAATTACAACGAGCCTGGTATTGGTCAAGACCTGATTAAGATCTTGAAACATAATGCGATTCCATATGAGCTTGTAGATAAAGAGGCTTGCTGTGGAATGCCTAAGCTCGAGTTAGGTGACTTGGATTCTGTTGCAGTGAATAAAGAAAAGAATATTCCTAAACTGGCTAAATTAGCACGTGATGGTTATGCAATTTTGACTCCAATACCTTCGTGTACCTTGATGTTCAAACAAGAGTTGCCATTAATGTTTCCAGATTGTGAGGACACACAATTAGTTAAAGAAGCTATGTGGGATCCATTTGAATATTTCATGGCACGAAATTCTGATGCGCTCTTGAAAAAAGATTTCAGTAAAGAGCTTGGTCATGTTAGCTACCATATGGCTTGCCACTCCCGCGTACAAAACGTAGGGCAGAAAACAGCTGAAACTCTAAAGCTGATTCCGGGTACCGAAGTCAATGTTGTTGAACGTTGCTCGGGTCACTCTGGTACTTGGGGTGTAAAGAAAGAGTTTCACGAGATGGCCATGAAGATTGGTAAGCCTGTTTTTAAAAGGATGGCCGAGGAAGAGCCAAATTACATCAGCTCAGATTGTCAGCTTGCGGGTCATCATATCGAGCAAGGTATGGAAGAGTTGGGCTTGCCTAAATCAGAAATGGCACATCCACTTACTTTGCTTGCTAAAGCATACGGTCTCTAACATACTTAAATATAGGAATACAGCAGCATGGGAATAATTACACGCGATAGCCTCTTAAGCCTTGAGGCTTATCACAAGGAGCGTCCTGCGTTTCGTGAGAAAGCAATACAAGAGCGTCGTCTACGGACAGTCCATCTTGGCGATCATGTAACAATGATTTTTGAGAATGAATTTTTGATGCGTTATCAGATACAAGAAATGTTACGCGTAGAAAAGACCTTTGAGGAGGAGGGCATTGAGGATGAATTGAATGCCTACAATCCTCTAGTGCCTAGTGGTTCTGATTTCAAGGCCACGATGATGATCGAATATCCTAATGAGGCAGATCGCAAGGTCGCTCTTGCTAAGCTGGTGGGCATTGAGCATCAAATGTTTATTGAGGTTGAAGGTCAACCGCGTATCTACGCAATTGCTGACGAAGATTTGGAGCGCTCTACTGCGAATAAAACATCAGCAGTACACTTTATGCGCTTTGACCTCTCAAATGACATGAAAAGGGCTCTAAAGGCTGGCGCTCAAATGATGGTGGGTTGTGATCACAAGGGTTACCCAATGCATGTGCAAACCTTGCCGTCGGAGACTTTAGCTTCACTAGTTTCTGACTTAAGTTAAATCAGTCAATGATTTTCAAATATAGTTGACGCCAGCTAGGGCGCATTGACGGATGACTTCGGCTAATTCATTCATTGCGGCAACGCGGGGAAAGTTTTTCCTCCAGACGAGGCAGACCCTTCTAGTGGGTATTGGGTCCTCAAAAGGAATGTAGCGAATGAGTTGATCTGAAGAGATTGGATTGGGGGCAGAAGTTCTTGGCAAAACAGATATACCGATTCCACTAACTACCATCTGTCGAATCGTTTCTAGAGATGATCCCTCAAAGCTACGTTGCTCACCAATTGTAGAGCCCGAGCCTAAGCGATTTAACTCTGGGCATACTCCAAGCACATGATCTCGAAAGCAATGTCCGGTACCTAGTAATAAGGTGTTTTGCTCCTTAAGCTCACGGTGAGGTATTGCAGATCGCTGCTCCCAAGGGTGACCTTTAGGGACTGCAACTAAAAAAGGCTCATCGTATAAATGAATTTGGTTTAAGCCAGTGCTCGCAAAGGGTTCTGCAATGACGATGCAGTCTAGAGCACCTTGGCGCAGTACTTCTAGTAAGCGAGTAGTAAAGTTTTCCTCTAAAAATAAGGGAGCATTTGGTAGTCGTTCCCTTGCAATCCTGACTAGACTGGGCAGTAGATACGGGGCAATTGTATAGATTGCACCTAGACGTAAGGGGCCTGATAAGGGGTCTTGCCCGTGCTTGGCAAGATGTTTTAAGGCGTTTGCCTCCTCCAGCACTCTTTGAGCTTGATCGACAATGAGAGCGCCTAAACTGGTCATGGCCACTTCTGTGTTGGTGCGTTCAAAAATTTGTGTATTGAGCTCTTCCTCTAATTTTCTAATAGCTACCGATAGAGTAGGCTGTGATACAAAGCAAGAATCTGCGGCTCTTCCAAAGTGGCGCTCGCGAGCAACGGCGACGATATAGCGAAGTTCAGTAAGAGTCATTTATGTTTTAATATTAGCTGTTCTGTGATGCAGTGTATACATTTTTTAGTGTCGCATCGTTTTATGCGGACTGCACTATTGGTATGACTACTATAGTGGATTTAATGCAGTTTTTTCACTACTTACAGAAGCGGCTAATCGCTATGGGATTAAAAAATTTCTATCAACAGTTGGCGCTATTCTCTGACGATATTTCATTTAGTATCTGATTATTCAGGCCATATAGCCCCTACAGTTTTCAAAGCGCTGGAGGCTCAGTTTCTAGTGGACTATTAAATAATGATGCCAATTTTATATTCCTACCGCAGATGCCCCTATGCAATGAGGGCGCGTATGGCATTGAAATATGCGGGTATTGAGCTTGAGCATAGAGAGATTGAATTGCGCAATAAGCCGCAATCTATGTTGCTGGCATCGCCCAAAGGAACCGTTCCAGTTTTGTGTGTAGACGGGCTTGTCTTGGACCAAAGCTTGGACATCATGCGTTGGGCATTAGGGAAGTCTGACCCACAAAGCTGGAGGGCGGTTGACACAGTTCTTTCCCAAGCCTGGATTGAGAAAAACGACGGACCATTTAAGGCGCTATTAGATCAATATAAATACCCGAACCGATATTCTGAGCTTAATCAGGAAGAGATTCTGGGTGCCGCATTAGATTTAATGCTAAAGCCTATGGAGCTTGCTTTGGAGTCGCACCAGTATTTATTAGGAGACAAACTGACTTGGGTAGATATTGCTATTTTCCCATTCATTAGACAGTTTTCGATGGTCAACCCACGAGAGTTTAATGAGTTACCGTTTGTCTTGGTCAAACAATGGCTCAAGCAACATGTTGAATCTGAGTTATTTCATTCGGTGATGAATAAGCACCCAGTCTGGGTGGATTGATTAGAGAAAAGTAAGTGACTGTTCTAGCTAAGGAGCTAAATTGGCGGTGGATGAGGAGCTGATTTTTCAGTCCCAATTTTTAGTATGATGAAATCTCGTAACTAAGGCTAAATATTAAATCCCTCATTGAAATCGTGACTCCGGCACCACTTGGGAGTCTTCATGGAAACCGGATGACTGCTTTACGCTGGCAAGGGTTTTTGGAGGAGCTTGGCTATTCTGTAGAGGTCACCGAGTCTTGGTCTGGAGGAGATGCTGATGTATTAATAGCACTTCATGCTTATCGTAGCCACCAATCGATTGTGCAGTTTAAGAAAAGATACCCCAGCAGACCTATTGTCTTGATTTTGACAGGTACCGACTTATATCGAGATATGCAAAATCATAGTGAAGTTCTTCAAT
>CANISN010000168.1 GCA_947470165.1 Burkholderiaceae bacterium
GGTCATAGTTCAGTACTGAATCGATGATGACGCAAGGGCTGCCATCCCCCTCGTAGACGACATAAGTAAATGTCCAAGTTTCTGGATCAAAAAAGTCTTTAATCAGTGGTTTGTGTTTAGGGCTCAAAATAGGCTTTCAGTGATGTTAATATTATATATATTTATATACTATATTAATATAAAATAAATTGCAATGGACTATTTAACTCTTATCAGCCCTGCGTTGGGAATCTTGGTGGGCGTTCTCATGGGTCTCACGGGCGCTGGGGGTGGCATTTTGTCGGTACCTCTACTGGTTTTCTTCCTAGGCCTTCCTATTGCAGAAGCAGCGCCGATTGCCCTTTGTGCTGTTGCGCTAGCCTCTGGCATTGGGGCAATCCTAGGCTTGAAAAATAAGATCCTTCGCTATAAAGCAGCTGGTTTCATGGCGATCTTTGGTTTAGCACTATCCCCGATAGCACTTTGGCTTGCACCCAAGATCCCAAATGCACCGCTGCAGATTCTATTTAGCCTAATCTTGCTCTACGTCGCCATTAATTTACTTCATCAAGCTCGTAATGAAATCAAAGGTATTCCCGAAGAACACAGAAAGCCTCCACCTTGCCTTATGAATTCTGCTATTGGAAAACTACAATGGAACATACCTTGTGCACGCGCTCTCATGGTGGCCGGCAGCCTCGCAGGGTTTTTATCTGGCTTATTAGGTGTTGGTGGTGGCTTCATCATCGTGCCGGCACTCAAGCGCTATACCGACCTACCAGTGAACTCTATTGTGGCAACCTCTCTTGGAGTGCTTGCCATCATCACGGGCGGGGGTGCTATTTTCTCGGCAGCTGCAGGCAATCTCAACATCCTCATTGCCGCACCTTTTGCGATCGCGGCCTTAGGTGGATTACTGCTGGGCCTACTCTTAGGCAAAAAATTGAGTGGCCCGCATACTCAGCTGATTTTTTCCATCTTCACACTGGTGATTGCTATTAGTCTTCTTGCTAAAGGTGTAATGCTTATAAAGACTTAAAGCGCTGTAATAATTTAGGCCAGAAAAGATTCACCACCAAGCCAGTAATGACCAAGCTAGCTGCCATCATTTTCCAAAGTGGCAAGGACTCATCTAAAAAGAAAGCTGATGCTCCCATGCCAAAAATTGGTACCAGTAAAGGTGCAGGAGCTACCAGTGCAGCAGGGTGTTTTGATAAGAGCCAAGCCCAAGCGGCATAACCAAACAAGGTATTACCCCAGGATTGCCAAAGAACTCCGACCCAAGCTCCAATTGGGGCGGCAAGAGTGATGTCCCAAAGATGTACTGCTCCACCCTCAAAGAACAGGGCGATCAGTACCAGAGGTGGAATGGAGAAAGCGCTGGCCCAAACCACATAAGACAACATATTGATTGAACCTGCTTGGCGACTGACTGTATTAGCAATTCCCCAAGAGAGGCCCCCAAAGACCACAAGCGCAAGCCCCAAAAATGTCGTTGTTGAGTCTGTGTGAAGCGCAATAATTCCAAGCCCCGTCATAGAAATAGTCACTGCAACTGCTTGGTAACGCTGAAGACCTTCTTTGGCGAAAAGCATGGCAAAACCAATCGTGAAGAAAACCTGCGTCTGAATTACTAGCGATGCCAAACCTGGAGAGATCTGGCTATTAATGGCGTAAAACAACACACCGAACTGCCCTACTCCGGTAGCCAATCCATAAATACAAAGGTTGCTCCAGGATACTGTTGGTCTGGGCACAAAAAAGACGATTGGCAGAAATGCAAAAAAGTAGCGTAGAGCTGCAAAATAAAACGGCGGAAATGTAGAGAGGCTATTCTTAATAACCACAAAGTTGGTGCCCCACACCGCAACAATAACAAGTGCTAGGAATAAATGACTCGTTGGCAGACCAGGATCCAACTGCGCACTAGAATGTGTTTTGGGACTACTCACCAGTGAGCAATTCAGCGGCACGCTGCGCAATCATCATCGTGGGCGCCGCGGTATTACCCGAGGTAATGAAAGGCATTGCAGAGGCATCAACCACTCTCAGATGATGAATTCCCCTCACCCGCAATTGAGAGTCTAGGACTGCCATAGGATCATTGTCACGGCCCATCTTGCAGGTACCTACTGGATGAAAAATCGTTGTACCAATATCACCAGCAGCCTTAATCAGCTCTTCATCAGTTTGATATTGCCTTCCCGGCTTGTACTCATCTGGTGTGTAAGGCTGAAGTGCCCGACCGTCCACAATCTTGCGCGTAAGGCGTATTGAGTCGGCCGCTACCTTGCGATCCTCCTCAGTGGATAAATAATTTGGCGTAATTACTGGAGGGGTTTCTGGGTCAATCGAATGAATGTGGACACTGCCACGAGAGGTGGGCCGCAAGTTGCACACACTAGCTGTAATCGCATTAAAGGAATGTAAATTTTCGCCAAACTTTTCTAGCGATAAAGGTTGAACGTGGTACTCCAAGTTTGCTGATAACTGCCCAGGCGAACTATAAGCAAACGCGCCCAATTGTGAAGGTGCCATCGACATCGGCCCAGAGCGATTCAATACATACTCCATACCAATCATCAATTTACCTAGTAATGAATTTGATTTGGTATTAAGCGTCTTGATGCCATTTACTTTATAGATCATGCGTAATTGCAAATGGTCTTGGAGATTCTCGCCAACGCCTGGCAAATCTACAATCACTGGAATCCCTAATTTATTGAGATGCGCAGCAGAACCAATGCCCGAGCGCTCTAGAATCTGCACACTACCAATGGTACCAGCGCTTAAGATTACTTCGCCTTGATTGGCGATATTGCAGAGTACTTCAGTTATTTTGCCATCCTTGATGTATTGCACGCCATAGCAATCCTTCTTACTAGCATTAATTAATAATTTATCGACTATAGCCTCGGTGACTACCGTGAGATTGGCTCGCTTAGCAGCATCATGCAAAAATGCTTTGGAGGTATTGAGGCGCCAACCTTTACGCTGACTTACATCAAAGTAACCTACACCAAAGTTATCACCTCGGTTAAAGTCATCCGATGCCGGAATGCCTGCCTCTACCGCAGCCTCTTTAAATATATCCATGATGGGCCAACGCAAACGTTGCTTAGAGACAGTCCATTCACCATCTTTTCCATGCCATTGATTTGCGTCGCCGTGATAGTCCTCGAATGCCTTATAACGTCTCAAAGCATTTTGCCATGACCAAGTGTCATCGCCTGTTGCCTTAACCCAAGTGGCATAGTCACCCTCTTGGCCACGCATATAGATCATGCCGTTGATAGATGAACAACCGCCCAGCACCCTACCTCGTGGATATAACAATGAACGGCCATTTAAGCCTGGTTCGGTAGCAGTTTTAAAACGCCAGTCCGTCCTTGGGTTATCGATGCAATATAAATAACCCACTGGCACATGAACCCAGATGTAGTTGTCATTCTTGCCAGCTTCAATCAGAAGAACGCGTTTAGCGGGATTCTCAGTCAAGCGCTTAGCCAGCATACAGCCTGCGCTACCAGCGCCGATGATGATGTAGTCGTATGTTTTTACTGGAGAGGCTGAGGTCATGTCTCTATTTTTTGTAGATCTATATTTTTCATCCCTATTATTCACCACATTGACCTTGATGAAGAAATTTAGTAATTAGGCCGAATACCCTAAATACCCGTTTAAAATAGCACTATGCATGTCAATGAAAAGAATCGCACCCCCAAGAAAGAAGATCTTGATGAGGGGCCTAGCAAGTCAGAGTTAAAGCGTCTGATGACCCAGCGCCAGAAATTGGCCGAGGTTCTAGCCGCTCTCAGTAGCGATGCCCTGAAGACCATCCCTATGGATGAGGCGATTAAAGCCGCGATTGCTGAAACAAACAAAATCAAAAGTTTTGAAGCGATTCGGCGGCACAAGCAATACCTTGGCAAACTTATGCGCTTTTTAGATGACGAAGAATTGGATACTATTCAGAAGCGTTTAGATGCGATTCAAGGTGTGAGCAAGGCCGAGACTGCAAAACTTCACCACCTTGAGTCCTTTCGTGATCGACTGATTGCTAACGATGAGGCTTTTACCAATATGATTGAGCAATATCCCGATATGGATATTCAGAACATGCGCACACTCATTCGAAATGCGCGCAAAGAGAAAGAAGCTAATAAACCACCTAAGGCTTATCGTGAAATTTTCCGCGTATTAAAAGATATGGGCATTTAAAGCCTAATTTAGATCTTTAGCTTGCCTGACGGAACCTCAACCCAACGATACAAATAGTTTGCTGCAATACCACTACAAGCTAGCACTACGGCCATTAAGCTAATGGCAAGAAGTCCACTCTCATGTGCATGTAATCCAAGGGTAATGTACACGGTGTTCGCCAATAAAATAAAGGCGAAGTGAATTAAGAACGCACAGAAAGAACGTGGGCTTGCCCAAGCAATAGCACTGA
>CANISN010000169.1 GCA_947470165.1 Burkholderiaceae bacterium
ATCTGAATCAACTTAGAACCCAAAGAGCGGCGAATGATGGCCTTCTTATCTTGGGCTAAAGTGGTTTTGAATACATAAAACTCATCGGGGTTCACTGCACCCTGAACTACAGTCTCGCCCAAACCATAGCTTGAGGTAATAAACACCACATCTTCAAATCCAGATTCCGTGTCTAGCGTAAACATCACACCAGCAGCACCAAGGTCAGAACGCACCATGCGCTGAATACCAGCAGACAAGGCAACTTCAGCGTGAGCAAAGCCTTTGTGAACACGATAAGAAATCGCACGATCGTTATACAAAGAAGCAAATACTTCACGAATCTTCTTCAGAACATCATCAATACCTTCAACATTCAAGAAGGTCTCTTGCTGGCCAGCAAAGGAAGCGTCCGGCAAGTCTTCTGCTGTTGCAGAGGAACGCACTGCGAAAGAGCCCTTACCCGAGTCATCTAGCTTCTTAAATGATGTACGAATTTCTTGATCAAGACGCGCCTGAAAAGGGGCAGTCTCAATCCAGCCACGAATCTCTTTACCGGCTTCAGCCAATGCACGAACATCATCAATATTGAGATTTTCCAAGCGCTTCTGAATGCGCTCAGTTAAATGGTTGTGCTCTAAGAAATCACGAAATGCCAAGGAAGTGGTTGCAAATCCAGTAGGTACACGAACACCCGTGGAGGATAACTGAGAGATCATTTCACCAAGTGAGGCATTTTTACCGCCAACTGACTCTACGTCAGTCATGCGGAGTTGCTCAAAAGGCAAAACATAGGCACTAGCTGCATCACTACTTTGTTGTTGGTTGGACATAAAATACTCTCTAAGGATAAGGAAACTGGTCGAGCGGCCGAATAAAATACGGCATACTTCATTAACTACATATTGTAGTGCTGACCAAGACTGTTAGGCCACCCTCATGAGTACCCAAGCCCGTATTGTTTTTATCGTTTCAGATGGAACCGGCATCACTGCCGAGAACTTCAGCCAATCGATTTTGGCGCAATTTGAGGCCACTTTTAAGCACATTCGAGTCCCTTTTGTAGATAGTGCTGAAAAAGCTCATGATGCTGTTTCTAGCATCAATCAGGCAGCCTCTAAGTATGGGGTTCAGCCTATCGTGTTCACTACTTTGGTCAATACAGAACTCAATAAGATCGTCAGCAATGCAAATGGTCTGATTTTGGATATGTTCCAAACTTTCGTAGCACCCTTAGAGCAGGCTCTAGGCATTAAATCCACCCATGCGATGAACCGCCTCCATCACAACGCTGATACCGAGGCCTATAAAAATCGTATTGAAGCCATTAATTACTCTCTGGCTCATGATGATGGTCAATCCAATAAAAACCTAGCTGAGGCTGATGTCATTCTTGTTGGCATATCCCGAGTTGGTAAAACGCCAACCAGCCTGTATCTGGCAATGCAGTATGGTATGAAAGCTGCCAACTATCCCCTTATTCCAGAGGACTTTGAACGTGGTCAATTACCAAAAGATTTAATCCCATTCCGCAGTAAGATTTTTGGCCTCATGATTGATGCAGATCGATTATCAGAAATCCGCAATGAACGTCGCCCCGGTAGTAACTATGCCAAATTAGAAAACTGTAGATATGAGATTAATGAAGCCACAGCCATGATGAAAAAGGAATCTATTCCCTGGGTAGTCACAACCAGTAAATCCATCGAGGAGATTGCCACTACTGTGTTGCAATCGATTAAATCCGATAAAACCATTCTGGGTTAGTAACTAGGCTTTGTTTTTTGCTTATTTATTTGTTTATTTATTTGCTAGCTACGTCGAACGCGAATAGTTTCAAATAGGCAGATTGCAGCAGCAGTAGCAACATTGAGAGATTCAACGCGCGGATCAATCGGAATCGAAACTCCTTTTGCCTGAGCCATCAGATCTGCTGATACACCGTTACCCTCACTACCCATAACCCAAGCTACCGGATGAATCAATACTTTAGGCATATTGAATAGGTCTAGCTCCCCATCAGCAGTAGCCGCCAACAAAGGTGCAGTTACAGCACTAAGCACTTGCTGAGCTGACCAGCCTTCATAAAGATCGAGCAAGCGATGTGCGCCCATACCGGCCCGCAATACTTTGCTGGACCATAAGTGTGCGCAACCTGTAAGTGCAATCACCTGGGTAAAACTAGCGGCAGCAGCAGTTCGCAAAATGGCGCCAACATTACCTGCATCTTGTATGCAATCCAAAATAATCACATCACCAGTAATGGTTGCAACTGACTTTTGAGGATTTAAAGCAGTTTTCGGAAGATCTAATAATCCTGCAATCTGCGGAGCATTAACTAAATCAGACAGCAAATCCCACAGACCTTTGTCTAATTGATAAACGCGCGTATCAGGACAAATTTCAACATGGTCATATACGGCTTGTGCGATCTCTGGATTTTGCAAGCCCAGCTCAGAGGTAATTAATGTCTTAAGTGCTGGACTACCTACCCAAGTTTGCACCAAATGAATACCCTCAAGTAAAGTCTGACCGCAAGCAAATCTTGCTTTTTGACCCTTGGGACCAGTGGCCTGCAATTGACGAATTTCTTTAAACAAAGAATTGTCTTTTGAGGTAATGAATTCAATTTTCATAGTTGGGATTATCGACTATGCAGTGCCAGCACATTACGAACCGGTGAGAAGCTGCGGCGATGTTGATCGCATGCGCCAAATTCCTTCAATGCAGCAAAATGGGCTTCGGTTGGATAACCCATGTGCTGGGCAAACCCATACTGCGGATGTAATTCATGAAGACTCATCATTTGACGGTCGCGTGTCACTTTGGCTAATATCGATGCCGCTGAAATCGCAGGCTCTTTAGCATCGCCCTTGACAATAGCCTCAGCTGATATAGGAAGCTCAGGGCAGCGATTGCCATCAATTAAGGCTTTAGTAGGCCAGCTACCCAAACGCGTGGTGAGATCTTCAATTGCTCGGCGCATCGCTAACATTGTTGCCTGCAGGATATTGATCTCATCAATCTCTGCTGGGCTAGCCTCTCCGATACCCCAGGCCTTAGCCTTGAGTTGAATCTCCCCAAACAAAAATTCTCGTCTAGCTGGGGATAATTTCTTGGAGTCTTTTAATCCCATGATGGGCTTATCGGGATCGAGGACGACCGCGCCAGCTACTACCGCACCAGCTAAAGGCCCACGTCCAGCTTCATCAACACCGCAAACCCAAATGACAGTCACGCACTGACCCGATTTTTTCCAGCAACAACGGTTTGTGCAACAGCCTGAGCAACTAGCAGACCAGTCGGTCTTCGCAAGCTCTCATGCATTTGAGCAAAGCGATCAATTAATTGCTTCACTTTATTGGAATTATTTAACCAGTCCAATAATGCATCCGCTAATCTATTCGGAGTAGCATCGTCCTGCAGAAGCTCTGGGACAACAAACTCTCCGCATAAAATATTTGGCAAGCCCACATAAGGAAGATAGCCTTGTCGTTTCATAATCTGGGCAGTAAGCCAAGGCACCTTATAAGAAATCACCATCGGCTTTTTCCAGAGTGCTGCTTGTAAGGTAGCAGTACCGCTGGCAATCAGCACCACATCAGCAGCCTCAAGAACAGTATCTGCCTCGCCATTAATTAGATGGATATGAAGGTCTGGATTTTTCTCTAGAGTGCTTATGAGTAAAGCTTCAAGCGGCTCACGCAAACGGGGAGTTGCCACTGGAATGACGAAGTGCAATGACTGACCCGGCATGCGCTTCGCAAGCTCATGCATGGTTTGAAAAAAGACAGGGGCAATCAGCTGGATCTCTGACACACGGCTACCCGGCAACACTGCAATCAGAATTCCATCCAATGTATTAGCGGGTAGATTTAGGATGTTTTCAATTCGCTGTTTGGCGGATACCGGGTTTGGCTCTAGCGGAATCTCGCTTGCTAGCGGATGTCCGACATACGTTGCACTCATGCCCGCGCGCTCATAAATCTCGGTTTCAAATGGGAAGATGCAGAGCATTCGTTCTACCGCCTGCTTAATCTTATTAATACGCCCTGCCCTCCAGGCCCAAATTGATGGGGATACAAAATGCAGAGTAGAAATACCTGCCTTGCGCATGGTCAATTCAACCCCTAAATTGAAATCTGGCGCATCAATCCCCAGGTAAACATCGGGGCGACCTTCACCGAGAAGATTTGTTATTAACTCTTTACGAAGCTTTAAAATAGCGGGAAGCTGTTTAATGGCCTCAACATAACCGCGAACACTCAAAGTCTCCATCGGCCAATCAGAACGCAGGCCTTCTGCCTGCATGCGTGGGCCACCGATGCCATAAACCTCGAGCTGAGAGGTATCAGGGATTTGCTTTAAGGCACTCAGTACGGGTGCCGCCAGCAGATCACCCGAGGGC
>CANISN010000170.1 GCA_947470165.1 Burkholderiaceae bacterium
GCTGCTGAAGAAAATTCTTTGATGGCTTCCGCAGATTGATCCGTATTAGCAAATAAATCAAGCCGTTCATCTTTGTTCCAGGCATGACGAGCCAAGACATCTAACTTAGTAATGCCTAATTCAGACTCTAAAGTAGTGCCTGCTTTTTGGAAAAGCGCATCAAAAACCCAGCGCATGGTAAAGACGGTAGGGCCAGAATCTATCAGCGCAGGAGCGAGAGGATCGCTAGAGCAATTTAATTGCCGAATCTTACCCCCTAGCTGACCCTCTTTTTCAATCAGAATAACTTCAACTCCAGAGGATGCAAGATCGAGTGCGCAACTTAAGCCACCAATACCGCCACCGACAATAATGACCGGCGGTTTAGGCAAGGGTGCGACCTTTCCAGCTACCATCTGCATCAAAGGGGATGTAGCGAGAAAACATAGACTCAGAAAAATAATGGCCACTTAGGGAAGCGCGAATTGCATTCTGGTGAGCGCCGTGCCGAGCGTATTGATCCATCGCCGCTTGGGACTCCCAAATAGTAAAGGTTGCTTGCCGAAAGAAAGGGGCTTCGCCAACTCCAGCAGCAATGATGCAACCTGAGGATTGCTCTAGAGAAATTTCTGCAGCAGGTTGCTTGCGCCAAAAGGGTACGCAATACAGCGGCTTAATGGATGCTCTAGTAATAGATACGATTGGACCGGCAGCGGGCGCTTCAGCTGTAATGTGCGGAGCAAAGCCCGACCACTGACCTTTGATGGAGTAAGCCTTCAGTTTGACTGAAAAAAAATCCTGAGCATGCTCCCGATACCAGCAAATTAATCTAGATGATTGGTAGAACTTATCTAGGCTGGCTATATCTTGAAATACACAAAATAGTGCCTGATGAGTCCCACTTGGATAAATTGAGAAGCCACCATTTTTGCCTGAACCCATATGTTTATAGAACTTCAGTCCTGGGGTTTTCCAGAGCCCTAAGCGGGCAAACATGAGTCTTAGAATGCCACTGATTTTTGCTGATAATTGGATGTCTACAAGAACCATTAATGCTACTTGGCCGTTCATTACGGTCTTTCTAATCAATAGCCTTAACGTCACTATCTACTAAGCCATATTTTCTAAGCTTAATGTATAGGCTTTGTCGTGATAAGCCTAGGATTTCAGAGGCTGAAACGCGATTGTCATTGCTTAAATCTAAAGCAGCTTTGATACAGAGCTGCTCAATCAAGTCAGTTGTCTCAGTGAGGATATCTTTCAAGGGAACTTTTCCAACCAGCATGGATAATTCTTCAGAGCTACGCACTAGTTTTTTATCAATGCGTTTATCTTTATTCTGTCTCGAATCCATTTGACGGAAGATCATGCCAACACAGGCACGTGGATGAGCCACAGATACTGCTGAAATATCGACCAATTTAATGCCGCTGCTATTGTTACTAATCGAAGAGATGCAGGATTGAGCGCTGGCTTTGCCTTTTAAGGATTGCATCATCTGAGCAAAATCTGCCGTTTCCGAGCCTAGATAATTTTGTATAGCAGTGCCAATTAACTCTTGCTCACCTTTGGCGTTACTTAATTTGATAAAGGCTTTATTTGCTTTCAGAATCAAGCCTTCTGGAGTGCAAACAACAAAACCGTAGGAGTTATTTTCAATGGCTTTTACGGTTAAAGAATCGGACTCTAATAACTGGGCTGATTGAGCTAGCTCTAAGGGCTTCAGATTCAGTAGTAAGTGTGGTCTTCCGCTATTAATGAAAGAGCTTGCGCTGACCCTAATTTTTTTATCACCTACAAAAGATACGTCTAAGTCCTTAGACTCACCTGTTGCCAGCATCTCCTGAAAGAGACTTGTTACTTTACTGAGTTCATCAGCAGGTAGGAGTGACAGAAAGGATTTTCCGATGTAATTATTTTTGGCAATCAGTAGCCGCTTGATGGCATTGTTATTCATCTCAATGATGGGGTATCCACCATCTGCTTGAAGAATGATGATGGATTCAGTGCCAATTTCAAAGATAGATCGAAAGCGTTCTTCTAACTGATTTATTTGTAGATAGTTTTGGCTAATCTTTTTCTGAGCTGCGACTAAATCTTGTTGCAGTTGAGCAACTTCAGCAAGGTTCCTGCCGATAACAATAATCTTTTGATTCGACAGCGCCTTGATTGAGGCGCACATGATTGGCAATGATAAATTTTTCTCATTGCTAGTGAGATTAATTTGCCTGAATTTGGAAACCTGATTTAGGTTGGCATCGTCTAGCAAGTACTGCACTTTTTTTCTACTATCAGTCTCTACTACATCAATCCATAATCGCCCAATCAAGTCATCTGGAATTTGTTTGATTAAACTTTGATTATGGGAATAGATATCTTGTATCGATCCAGAATCATCTAAAACAAAGGATATATCAGCCGATGCTTGCGCAATATGACTCAGCTCATTATTACTTAAGTTTTGATACAGCTTCTGCGGTTCTTGTGAGATCGGCATCTTAATTTAAGCGCGTTCTTTTCGATAGCAGGTCAGAAACTTTCTTAAGAGCCTCTTCTGCCGTTAGGGCACAAACATCTGCTGAGCAGGCATTGACTAACTCGGGTTTGAAGTCGAATAGCGGGCCACCTACCATCGTCAGTACCCCTTTATTTTTTGAGATTCTTTTTATATCTTTCAATAACGATTCCATTGTATCCCACTGAGCCTCACATGAGACAGAAATTGCAACTAAATCACAGGCTTGCGAGCGAACTCGATCCTTTAATTCGTCGCTGGAAATTTCAATTTCGACCGCTGTATTCCAGCCAGCTAGTTTAAAAAATTCACCCAACATTAGGATGCCTAAGGTGTGCTGGGATCCAGGTACATTGATGAGGAGGGCATTTCCCTTGAAATCACTTAAATTAGTCTGATTTACAAAGATGGGGCTGAGCTGGTGAATGAGGTTCTGAGCTCGACCTAGAGCAAATGTCACTTCCGTGAAACTGTTTTCATCGCTTTCCCAGAGCTCCTGTAAGCGCCTTGTCGATGCTGGGATCAGATTCATGTAGAGAGAAATAAGGGAATGCCCCGATTTCTGCATTCGCTCTATGAAGGAGAAGCACTCCTCAACAGGTCCGTCTAGTAGTGTCTGGCAAAAGTCAATAATTTCAGATTGTTTTACTTCTAGCTCACTTGCTTGGTCCACAGCCTGATCGCTACCTGATTCCAGCTTATGCCCCATGAGTAAGCGGGGGATTATTTCAGATTCGATGGTTTTAT
The DNA here is from genome assembly GCA_947470165.1 of Burkholderiaceae bacterium. Taxonomy (GTDB): domain Bacteria; phylum Pseudomonadota; class Gammaproteobacteria; order Burkholderiales; family Burkholderiaceae; genus Polynucleobacter. The sequence goes on from CANISN010000170.1 coordinate 3,242, forward strand.
TAAGCCAGAGCATCATTTCTGCGCTATCTAATTCGCCTAAATTAGATTGGAATGTTTTCTTCAGCGATTCCGACAAAGCCCATCTCCTAATGATGCAATTCTCAAGACAAAAATGAAGGGCGCTAAATGCTCACCAAAAAATATGCTGCACCGCAAAAATAAATGACCTAATTTATGTCAAAAAAGGTTTATTTAGCAACGGTTCTATTTAGCATTCTTTTTCAATAACTTGCCATAGGGAAAGTACTAGCAATAGGGTTATCCCGAGGACTTTCTTTTACTAAATACCGTAAACTTTCATTGACACTTTTTACTTCAAAAAGCGCATTAAGGATTGTTTAAAGGTTGTTTTAGAAAAAATATCAGACTCTGCATGGAAAAAACATATAAGCCACTCTACACCCCAGAAGAGCGGGTAAGAAGAGATGCAACTAAATGGACTCTGGTTCAGGGAATTTTAGCGCCCGTGCAATTCTTGGTTTTCTTAGTCAGCTTATATCTAGTGCTACGTTTTTTGTTCACGGGAGAGGGAGAATACTCCGCCAATGTCTCGGTAGTAGTTAAAACCTTAACGCTCTACACCATCATGATTACGGGATGCATTTGGGAAAAAGTCGTTTTCAATTGCTATTTATTCGCACCGGCATTCTTTTGGGAAGATGTATTCAGTATGCTGGTATTGCTTTTGCACACCCTATATCTAGTGGCTTTGGCAACAGGATACTTAGACCAATATCAATTAATGATTTTGGCATTGGCTGCATATGCAACTTACGTGGTAAATGCAGGCCAATTTATTTGGAAGTTACGCATGGCGCGCTTAGATCAAGAAAAGAAGCAGCGAGAGTCTATCGTCGGTTCTGAAGCTATTCGCTTAGAGACTGCCCAAGCAGCAAGCCATTTCAGATCTCAAGCAAGCTTAACCGGATTAAACATGGAGGAGGCGGAGGAGCTACATCGCAACCTCATTCAAGGCACACAATTTTTTGGATTTATTGCTGTGATTGCCCATCTTCTTGCCTATATTTATTCCCCTTGGCTGAAATAATTTAAAAGACTTCATTTACTAATGCAAAAAAACTCCTACACCCAAAAACGTAGCCAGTTAGAGGAATACTTTGACCGGA
>CANISN010000171.1 GCA_947470165.1 Burkholderiaceae bacterium
AGAGACAGGTGGAGAACTAAAAATAATCCTCTCTGGGGCGTTGAATATCTCAAAATGCTTCCCAGAGCAGCGAGATAGAAGGGTGAGGTTGGTTTTACGGGCTAACTCCAAACCCATTAGGGTCATGCCAGAGCGAGTCATCAAGAAAGGAATGCCCATCTGAGCGCCTTTGATCACCATCTCCGAAGTCAGGCGCCCAGTAGTAAAGAAGATGAGGTCTTTACCAGGCTTATCTGCCAGCCACATTAATCCAGAGATAGAGTCAACGGCGTTATGCCGCCCTACATCCTCAATAAAGTGCAACAGGCGGACTTTGTCCTTGCCATCCCGCTCAAACACTGCGCAAGCATGAACTGAGCCGGATTTCTTATAAATGGTGTCATGAGTCCGAATGTCATCAATGAGGGAGACAATTGCCTCTTGGCTTAGCTGAGGCCCATCAGGAAGCCGAATCGCAGACATTTCCTCAATCAAGCCACCAAACATCGTGCCCTGACCGCAACCAGTAGTCACAACCCGCTTACTGGTGAGTGCATCGATATCTACAGTGCTACGATGGGTCTTCACCGCCGCTGAATCAGTTTCCCAGTCCACCTGAATGCTAGCAATATCGTCTGGCGACTCTACCAATCGTTGATTACGTAGGTAGCCCAGTACTAAAGCCTCTGGGGCGCTACCTAGCGTCATCAAAGTAACGACCTCGCGTTTATCTAGATAGATGGTTAAAGGTCGCTCACCGGGGATATGAGCGGTCTTTATGCGCCCCGCTTCATCCATGATCTGCACCTCATGCACTAGGGGCACCGAAGCGCTAGACATCTGAATATTGTGGGGTGAAGCCATAAAACATCTCTTAAATTAGGTTCGAATCGGTATTTACTTTAACCGCAGACTAAAATTAGTGCTGAAGTAGAGGCTCAAGCCCCATAATCTTGTATTCCCATTTGTTGAATGTATTTCTAATTAAGTCCGCTTTTCATGAGTAGCTCCAAACGTCGCCTGCTAGTTACCTCCGCCTTACCTTACGCCAATGGCCAGATTCACATTGGGCATTTGGTGGAATATGTCCAAACGGATATTTGGGTCCGCTTTCAAAGAATGCGTGGTCATGAGGTTCATTACGTTGGTGCTGATGACACTCATGGAACGCCCATTATGTTACGCGCCGAAAAAGAGGGTCTCACCCCTAAAGAACTCATTGCCAATGTTTGGAAAGAGCATAAGCGTGATTTCGATGACTTTTTGATTTCTTTCGACAACTACTACACCACAGATAGTCCTGAGAATGAAACTCTCTCTCAAAGCATCTATCTCAAGCTACGTGATGCTGGCTTGATTGAAAAACGTGCAATTGAACAAGCGTACGATCCCATTAAAGAAATGTTCTTACCGGATCGCTTTATTAAGGGCGATTGCCCAAAGTGTGGCGCTAAAGATCAGTATGGCGACTCTTGTGAAAAGTGCGGAGCAACCTACTCGCCAACCGATTTAAAAAATCCTTTTTCTGTAGTGAGTGGTGCAACACCCGTTAAAAAAGTTTCCGACCATTACTTCTTTAAGCTATCCGATCCTCGCTGCGAAACCTTCCTGCGTGACTGGACCCAAGTCAGAACTCCATTGCAACCTGAGGCACGCAATAAAATGAAGGAATGGGTTGGGCAGCCCGGAGATAGTAAGCTTGGAGACTGGGACATTTCTCGTGATGCACCCTACTTTGGCTTTGAAATCCCTGATGCCCCGGGAAAGTATTTTTATGTCTGGCTTGATGCTCCGATTGGCTATTACGCCAGCTTCTTGAACTACTGCCAAAGTAAAGGCCTGAACTTTGAGGAATGGGTTAGACCCGATACCACTACCGAACAGTACCATTTCATCGGTAAAGATATTTTGTATTTCCACACGCTTTTTTGGCCGGCAACCTTGCACTTTGCTGGTTACCGCACACCAACCAATGTATTTGCTCATGGCTTTCTTACGGTCGATGGTGAGAAGATGAGTAAGTCGCGTGGAACTTTAATTTCTGCCCATAGCGTGATTGAATCTGGGTTTAATCCAGAATGGTTCCGTTATTACTTTGCAACGAAATTGAATGGCAGCATGGAAGATTTAGATCTCAATCTTCAAGACTTTGTTGCCAGAGTAAATAGTGACCTTTTAGGTAAATACATCAACATCGCTAGCCGCAGTGCTGGATTCCTAGTGAAGCGTTTTGGTGGCATTGTTTCTGATGACGCAATGAATAATCCACTACTTGCTGACATTGCATCAGCCAGTGAAAAAATTGCCGAGCTTTATGAGGCTCGTGAATATGCCAAAGCATTGCGTACCATCATGGAATTGGCAGATAAGGTCAATGGCTTTGTGGATGAAAACAAGCCGTGGGAAATCGCCAAAGACCCAGAACGTGAATCTGACTTACAAAGAGTCTGCAGCGTGACCTTAGAAGCTTTCCGTCTACTCAGCCTCTACCTCAAGCCGGTATTGCCGCAAGTGACTGCAGGCGTTGAAGAATTCCTCTCTGTACCTGCGATGCGCTGGAATGACGTTAAAACACCCCTCTCAAGTCAAAACCCAATCAAACCTTATAAACACCTCATGACTCGCGTTGAAGCCCCTCAAATCGAGGCTTTATTAGCCGCAAACCTATAAGCAGTGTTGCCTAAGGTGGCTTTTTCTTGGAATAAGTCAAAAAGTCGGAGGTTTGTAGGAAAAATCGTTAATAATGATGGGCTAGGCAGTTAGCTGCCGCACAGTAATTTTTATAAGTTATTGAATTTATTGAGAATTTTAGGAAATATGATGGCTAGGTACACATCTGAGTTCACCCAGTTCTTAAGCGAACTCAAGTCTGAGCAACCGCAACTCGAAGCGGGTCAGCAAGCCGGTCGCGCACTCCTTTGGGATCAAGAGCCTTTGAGTACTGAAGATCAGCGCCGCGCCAAGGCCGCTAAATTAAAGCAAAGAGCTTACGTTTACTCAAATGACTGAGTCGGGAACTGAGCCAAGTGCACAGCCGATGTCTGGCTTACTCGATAGCACTCCGTCCGTCACAGATGGAATGTCCTTGGCATTTGCAAAATTGTATGGTGAGCCCTTATTTAAACTCCCAACTGATCTCTATATTCCGCCAGATGCACTAGAAGTTTTCTTAGAGGCATTTGAGGGTCCTCTTGATCTTTTACTCTACCTGATCCGTAAGCAGAATTTCAATGTATTAGATATTCCGATGGCGCAGGTGACTCAACAATACTTGAGCTACATCGATCAAATACGCCACACCAATTTAGAACTCGCTGCTGAATATCTTTTAATGGCAGCGATGTTAATTGAAATTAAATCTCGCATGCTCTTGCCGATGAAAAAAGCAGATAGCGATGAAGACGTTGAAGATCCACGCGCAGAACTCGTTCGCCGACTCTTAGAATACGAGCGCATGAAATTGGCTGCCCAAGAGCTTGATCAAATTCCGCAACAAGGTCGCGATTTCCAAATTGCCCACGGTTACGTCGACACCACTGTTGCAGTGACATGGCCAGACGTTAACCAAGATGACCTACAAATGGCTTGGCGCGATGTGCTTCACCGCGCAAAACTCAACCAACACCACACCATTACTCGCGAAGAGTTGTCTGTTCGTGATTTCATGACGCGTATTTTGCGCCGCCTGCAAAATGCCCGCTTTATAGAATTCGGTGAACTGTTCGAAGACGCCATTAAGTCCGGTAAAGGGATCCCAATAGTAATCGTCAATTTCATTGCAATGCTAGAGTTGTCACGTGAAGCATTAATTGAGATCACTCAGGCCGAGCCATATGCACCAATCTATGTGCGACTCGCCTATACCCCTGTTGCATGAAAATTATTAGCGATATACAAGAGTTACGCGACCACTTACGCGGACAAAATCGCGCTTCCTTTGTGCCAACCATGGGCAACCTCCATGAGGGCCACCTATCCTTAATGCGCCTTGCAAGGCAACATGGCGATCCGGTAGTAGCCAGCATTTTCGTTAACCGATTACAGTTCGGCCCTAACGATGATTTTGATAGCTACCCCCGCACCATGCAAGCGGATATTGATAAGCTAGAAAAAGAAGGTGTGTATATCTTGTTTGCGCCAACCGAGCGAGACCTATATCCGCAACCCCAAGAGTACCGGGTAGATCCTCCGCAACAACTAGGCGATATCCTCGAAGGTGAATTCCGCCCTGGCTTCTTTAAAGGTGTCTGTACCGTAGTACTTAAACTCCTTTCCTGCGTTCAACCCAAAGTGGCGGTCTTTGGGAAAAAAGATTACCAGCAGCTAATGATCATTCGTCAGATGGTTAAACAATTTGCACTACCAGTAGATATCATCC
>CANISN010000172.1 GCA_947470165.1 Burkholderiaceae bacterium
CATTGATGCGATCAAGGCCGATAGCAGTTTCAATCATTGGAATGATCGCGGTATTTGGCAAAATCTGCGCAGCACCATTGATTTGATCGAGTGATTCACTTTTAGGTATGAGTAAGCAAGGCAGATCTAGCTCTTGCGCCAAAATCAAGTCTGCTGCATAAAACTGGCTGCCAGGAGAGTTTGAGCGAATGATCAAACGTTTTTTCTGTTCAGTGTTGAATGTGGGCCATGCAGTACGGATAGCATTTCGCGCCGTTTGCTTATCTTCTGCCGCAACCGCATCTTCTAGGTCAATGATGACGCTATCTGCACCGCTATCTAGTGCTTTGGTAAAACGCTCTGGGCGCGTTCCCGGAACAAACAAGAAGGCGCTACTAAAGCCAATGGGCGTATCGAGTGGGTTCATATGAGGCTTTAAGTAATTTAGCTAAAAAATGGAGGTAAAGAAAAGTTAAGAGATCAACAAGCCCATCTTGGTTTGTTTGCGGATATTCCATAAGCGCTCAACGGCTGCACTCATTTCACTTGGAGTCGCACCCCCACTAAATGCAGCAAGACGCATGGCTTTATCGGTAATCTCAGCACGACTTAAGGTATTCCCAGGATCGCCCTTGGGTTCATCAACACGACCTTCAAGTACATCACCATTTTGTAAGTAGACTTTGACCTTACCAATCCAGCGTTGCGGATAGGCGCCATCCACTTCAGAGTCCAAAACCATGGTGACGCGATCACGAAATGCACAAATTGCTTGATCATGGAAATGTTGATCAAATTCTTGCAGGCCAGCAAATTGATAGTGAGCGATCAGCGCTAAGACGGTCCCCATTGAAAACTTAGATTGATGAACGGTTGCGGGATGAGTTACTGGACCGAGTACATCGATTGCGCCTTGATGTACTAAGGTTTCTACTTTGGCAATATCATCGGGTTTGAGATGGTGTGTCAGCATCACTTGCAGGAGCGCATCTGCAGCAGGATGCGTATGACGACAGGATGCGTGATATTTAAAGCTCGTCTCCACAATAGTCCAGCGACTTCCTAATCTATCTACGAGCTTGCTTGGATCCGCATCACTTGACATGCCGGCAGCTAAACCTTGTTTGCCTTCAAGAATATGTTCTGCACCAGTAAATCCTGATTGGGCTAGGTAGGCTGACATCAGTCCAGTAGAAGCAGCATGTGCAGTGTGCAACTGTTTGGAGTCTGCTGCATCACGGAGAAACTCCCATAGGCCCGCAGACTGAGTACCAGCAGAACCAAAGGCATGCAACATTTGGCTAGGATTGAGTTTAAGCAGATGACCTACAGCCGCTGCTGCTGCTAATGTGCCAGCCGTTCCAGTTGTGTGAAAGACTTTATAGTGAGAGCGACCTAAGAATTCACCTACCCGAATACCGACTTCATAGCCAGCAACAGCAGCGACTAGTAAATCTTCACCTGAGGCGCCAATCGTTTGTGCAGTTGCTAGTGCTGCAGGAAATACCACTGTCGCTGGATGAAATACCGAGCCATTATGAACATCATCTTGCTCGGCTACGTGTGAAGCTGCTGCATTAGCTAAAGCAGCCAAGAAAGGGCTAGAGCTAGTACGATGAATAAGGATTTCAGCACTACCTGAATTAGTATTACTAAATCCACCCATACTTTGCGCAAACTGATTAATACATTCTACTGGGTGAGAACCTTTGCCAGCAATAGCTGAACCAAACCAATCTACTAATAAATCTTCAGCGCGACTAAGTACATCATTTGGAATATCGCCAATCTTTAATTGAGAGGCAAACGTAGCTAAGGTTTTGGATGGATGTGGTGTTGTCATAGATAAATTATTTTTTGATTACGCCAATACTGCAGTTGCCTGCATCGTGAGCCATCCTTCGTGATCCTCAGCCCAAACAGAGATTGTTTTTTCGGAAAGATCTTTTTCAAGATCGGGTTTAGCACTGACTTTAAAAATATTGATATCAAAGGTCGGACGAATAGCACGGAATTCAAAACTCTTGAGAGTGCAGCCTGGAATACTTTGACGTAAAAGATCTACCAACATAGTTGCAATTAAAGGGCCGTGAACAATGAGGCCGAGATAACCTTCAACCTCAGTAACGTATTTGCGATCGTAATGAATACGATGGCCATTAAACGTGAGAGCCGAGTAACGGAATAACAAAACATCATCTGGTGTAATGGTTTCAGTCCACTTCGCATCGGTAGGTGCAGGTGTTGGTGCAACTGGTTTTTCGTCTGGAGATGGCGCATCTCGATACACAATGTCGTGTTCTTCAATTAAAGCTAAGCCATGTTGATTGAAAATCTCATGGCTTACTACAACAAAAATGAGGTCACCAGTACGTCCTGCCTTGTGGGTAACAGATTCAATTTTGGAAATGCGTTTGATTTCATCGCCCACTGCTAACGGTGCTAACCATTGAATTCGACTGCCTGCCCACATACGGCGCGGCAAAGGTACAGGTGGTAAAAACCCGCCACGTTTTGGGTGACCGTCGGAACCAATCTCTGATTGAGGGGCAGAGGGTAAAAAATAGAGCCAATGCCATAACTCAGGCAGTAATGTGCCCTTAATGGGCGCCGGATCAGATCGGTCAAGGGTTGCTGATAAGGCTTTCACAGGCGCAGCGGTAACGGTATCTTCGAGAGATTCGGTTTTGCCGAGCCAATCTTGGAGATGGGTAATAGTTTGAGCTTCGATTCGCATAAGTTCCATTATGCCAATTTCAGCCCCTAATACCGCTTTGCTAGATCAATAAAGTGGTCAGTAAATAACTGAGAAGCCCTGCAAGCGCAGAGCCAGTCAAAACGCTAATTACCCCTTTTTGAAATCTGAAGAGCGCAACTCCAGCAAATACGCTGATGGCGATAGAGATCCAAGAGATTGAGCCTCCAAGACCATGTGGAAAAAAGACGTGATAAGCAAAGAACAGGCCTAAGTTAGTAATTACGCCAACCACTGCCGCAGAAATTGCAGTGAGAGGCGCGGTGAAGCTAAGCTTGCCATGAGTAGACTCGATGATTGGTCCACCGACCAATACTAGAAAAAAGGAAGGTAAAAATGTAAACCAGGTGGCAACACAGGCGCCAAGGACGCCAAACCAAAATGGATCGGTATTACCAATGAGATTTTGAATATGGCCTGCTAAGTAGCCAACAAATGCGACCACCATGATCAGTGGTCCAGGGGTAGCCTCACCAAGGGCTAAGCCATCTATCATTTGACTAGCGCTAAGCCATTGGAATTGATCCACTGCTCCTTGGTAGACGTAGGGTAGAACTGCGTATGCTCCACCAAAAGTCAGAAAGGCCGCTTTAGTAAAGAACCAAGCAATTTGCGGGTAGAGTGTTTTCCAACCAAAGATCAGGGCAAGTGCAATAAACGGAATGGACCAAAGCACTACAACGACAAAGCCCTGCAGCATAATTTTCTTGGAAGAAAACTTGGCATGGTCTGGAGTAGGTGTGTCATCGTCAATTAGTGCCGTGCCGTAATGTGTATCCTTGGCTTTGCCATGCGACGTGGTTTGCTGAAAATATTCTGGATAACGTTTGCCACCCCAAATACCGATCAAGGCGGCGCACAAAACAATAATAGGGAATGCAAGATTAAGTACGAAGATCGCTAGAAAGGAAATCAGCGCAATCGCCCGCAGAGCTTGATTGTGGAGAGTGCGCTTTCCAATTCTGATGGCAGCATGGAGCACGATAGCAGTCACTGCGGGTTTAATGCCAAAGAAGATTGCCGCAATCCAAGGCACTTGCCCAAATGTGAGATAGACCCAAGATAAACCAATCAAGATAAATAGTGAGGGGAGCACAAAGAGGGTGCCAGCTAGAATGCCACCCCAAGTTCGATGCATGAGCCAGCCGATATAGGTCACTAGCTGCTGGGCTTCAGGTCCAGGAAGGAGCATGCAATAGTTGAGTGCATGTAAAAAGCGCCGCTCAGAAATCCAGCGACGCTTTTCAACAAGCTCTTGATGAAGGACGGCGATTTGTCCTGCAGGTCCACCAAAGCTAATAAAGCCCAGCTTAGCCCAAAACTTCAGGGCCTCGCGCAGTGGAACACTCAAGCGTCTTCCATTCCACCAACTACTTGGCTAAAGCCGTTATCTACATAAATGATTTCACCAGTAATACCGTTTGCTAAATCGGACAGCAAGAAGGCGGCAGTATTACCAACATCATCAATCGTGACATTACGACGCATTGGAGCAGTTTGCTCAACAGCCTCCAAAATCTTGCTAAAACCTTTGATGCCGGCTGCGGCCAAAGTTTTGATTGGGCCAGCAGAGATGCCATTAGCGCGAATGCCCTTAGGTCCAACTGAGCC
>CANISN010000173.1 GCA_947470165.1 Burkholderiaceae bacterium
GTCATTCCAGTGGAGTTTCGTAAGGCGATGGGTAATCGTGTTTATGGATGTGATGATTGCCAACTCATTTGCCCCTGGAATAAATTTGCGCAACGTACTGCCTTGCCAGATTTTGCTGAACGTCATGGCCTTGGAAATATGACTCTGTTGCAACTCTGGTCTTGGACTGAGGATCAATTTAATCGGCGCCATGAGGGCAGTGCTATTCGTCGCATCGGTTATTCCAGATGGCGGAGAAACTTGGCAGTAGCCATGGGCAATGCCTTGGCTGATAGCGCTGTATCCTTGTCAGATAAAGACTTTCTACGCCAGGCCTTGCTTAGTGCTTTACCTTCCGCAGATGCTTTGGTAACCGAGCATATAGAATGGGCGCTAAGCGCTTGATAGTTTTTAGCAAAGTTTGTTGCTAGCCCATACAATCAAGTCATGTCATCAGCCGATCAACCGTATATCGACCCTAGCGAAATCGCGCTAGAAGGCTCAGTAGTACAGCGCTTCAAAAATCGTAGAGAAGCTTTTTGGGCTGGCATTCGGGATGCTACAGGTGCACCTGCAATGGTACTCTTCGCTGGCATGGTGGGCTTTGGTGCAATGGGTAAAACCAATGATATGGATGTGTGGTTTACGACTGCCACTAGTTTTTTCATGTTTGCATTGCCCGGACAGGTTGTCTTGCTTGAGATGGCGATTACTGGATCATCAATCGTTGCCATTGTTCTCGCGGTAACGTTAACTTCTTCACGATTTATCACCATGACGGTAACGCTCTTTCCGCAGTTTCATGAAAAAGATCGCAATCATGGGCTCTATGCCTCGGTCCATCTTTTGGCAATGACTGCTTGGGCTATTTCGATGCGTGAGTTTCAGACAATCGAAGCGAAGCATCGCTCGAGTTACTTCATTGGTCTTGGTTTGCTGTGCTGGATTATTTCTATTCCGGGTACCATTCTGGGATATTTATTAGCTGGTGTAGTGCCACCATATATTACGCTTGGCCTCGTCTTCATCAATCCCCTTTTCTTCTTGCTGACGTTTGCCGAGGTCAAGCCTTGGATTAACCGAATCGCAATTGGTTTAGGTTTTGTATTGGGCCCTTTTTTCTTTATCTTGGATCGCGATACCAGCTTGTTGACTACTGGACTGGTAGCGGGAACTATCGCCTATTTGTTTGATCGCAAAGTATTGCGCAAAAGAGCGGGGGTAATGAGTTGATGAATGTTAGCCTCCAGGGATGGGGTTTGTGGATTGCCTTAGCGGGCGCCACAGTCGGAACCTATGTTTGCCGCGCTGTTGGTGTTTTACTCGCCAAAAGAATTAATCAAGAAAGTGAAATCTTTCGCTATCTTGCTGCAGTAACTTATGCAATGGTGGCGGCCCTAGTTGTCAGAATGGTCTTGATGCCCATTGGTCTCTTGTCAACCGTGCCGGTATGGATTCGACTTTTGATTTGTATCTTAAGTATTGGTGTGATGGTATCCAAGCCAACACATCGTCTCGTTCCAGCCTTATTGACTGGAACTTTACTGATGCTGGCTTACGGCATCATTCGTTAGTTCGTAGTCACATCCTGTTTTACAAATGGGCTGCCAAGATTTTGGCGATATGAACAGCTTCTCTTTGTGTGCCATCGGCAATCTGATGGCGACAACTGGTGCCATCAGCGACTACCCAGCTATCTGGCGCTTTACGAATTGCAGGCAACAGACTGGCTTCCGCCATTTGCTTAGATACTTCAATATGCTCTACTTCGTAACCAAAGCTACCTGCCATGCCACAACAAGAAGACTCAATAAGTTTAGGTTCGGCATTCGGAATTAATTTCAGAAGTTCTATTGCTGGCGTAACGGCAGCAAACGATTTTTGATGGCAGTGACCGTGAAATAGTACAGGGCGTGTAGCTGCCTTAAGACTCAACTTGAGATTGCCCGCTTTGGCTTCACTTGCTAGAAATTCTTCTAAGAGCTGAGCATGTTTGCTAACGGTAACTGCACGTTCACCAAAGCCCATGACCAAAGCTTCATCCTTAAGGGTAAAGAGGCAGGAAGGCTCAAGTCCAATAATGGGAATGTTTTGCTCTGCATAGGGTGCTAGGTGGTTTACTAATTCATCTAGGCTTGCTTTAGCCTTATCCACCATACCAGCAGCCAAGTAAGTGCGTCCACAGCAAAACTCTTTCGAGCAGGTGCTAGCATTATCAATTACTGCTTTGGTCTTTTGAGGAATATGAACACGATATCCAGCTGCTTGTAAAACCTCTAGAGCTGCCCGCAAGTTCTCATCTTCAAAATAAGCATTAAAGGTATCTGCAAGTAGCACCACACCCTTGTTGCCATTCGCGTCGGCTTTACTCAGAGCTGCTGGTGTAAATTGATATGGAGCAATCACTCGCTGATTGCTCCAGAATGTGCTTGCCTTCCAGATTGGCAAACTTCTTTTTGCAGAAATGCCCATGAGCCATTCTTGTAATTTAGCAATAGGTGCAATGTGATTACGAAGATTCAGTAATGCAGGTAGGCCTGGAATACTACTGATGATAGGCGCGTACTTCGGTAAGTAGGCTACTGCCAGGTCACGCATAGTGTGCCCAACCCGCTTCTTATAAGCCGATAAAAACTCAATCTTCATCTTGGCCATATCCACCCCTGTAGGGCATTCACGGCGACAGGCCTTGCAACTAACGCATAACTCCATCACTTCTTTAACGGCATCACTTCCTAGTGGAGAGGGCGCAGATACACCATCGTCTTTCAGGTCTAACTGATTTGAGAGGGCGAGGCGCAAGGTATTGGCGCGACCACGGGTGAGATGCTTCTCATCACGAGTCACCCGATAGCTCGGACACATCACTTCTGCATCAAACTTGCGGCAGTGACCATTGTTATTACACATCTCTACAGCTTTAGCTAAACCCATTGCAGGATCGCCACCCGTTCCTGGCGCGCTAGTTTCTTCAGTAATGGGGTTGTTCTGTACATTCCAGGCAGACCAATCTAAAGCTGGTTGCAGTGGGATGACTTGATAGCTTGGTGAAAAGCGGAAGTTACTTGCATCATCCATTTTCGGGGGATTGATGATTTTGCCAGGATTGAATAATCCCTTGGGATCAAAGACGTGTTTGATTTCTCCAAGGGCTTCGGTAATCTTGGGCCCAAATTGCCAGGAGATCCACTCGCCTCGACAGAGTCCATCGCCATGCTCGCCGCTATACGCACCCTTATATTTACGAACAAGCGCTGAGGCTTCTTCAGCTACCGCACGCATCTTCTGAGCGCCATCACGACGCATATCCAAAATCGGCCGCACATGTAAAGTTCCAACCGATGCATGCGCATACCAAGTTCCACGTGAGCCGTATTTAGAAAATACATCTGTCAATGCTTGGGTGTATTCAGCAAGACTCTCCAGTGGCACTGCGCAGTCTTCAATAAAGCTCACCGGCTTACCATCACCCTTCAAACTCATCATGATGTTCAAGCCAGCCTTGCGTACTTCCCATAGATTCTTTTGTAGGCTAGTATCGGGCATCGCAACCACTGAGCTTGGTAGACCGAGATCACCCATGAGATCTTGTAGGGACTTTAATTTCTCAAGCAAGGGCGCATGTGACTCGCCAGAAAACTCTACAAGCAAAATCGCTTCGGGCGTCTGTACACCTGAATCAATTAGCGCAGTTTCAATCGTTTTCTTAAAGCTCGGGTTATGACGTGCTAAATCAATCATGGTGCGATCGACTAACTCAACTGCAGTAGGTCCTAGCTTAACAATATGTTGTGCGCTATCCATAGCCTTGAAGAAGCTGGCAAAGTTCACTACCCCAAGCACTTTGTGTTGCGGCAATGGGGCTAGCTTGAGCTCCAGTGATTTGAAATAAGCCAATGTCCCTTCACTTCCAACTAAGAGGTGGGCTAAATTGACACTACCATCTTGTGTGTATGGAAGCTCACTTTGAGGATGGAATATATCTAGGTTGTATCCAGCAACACGACGCAATACTTTAGGGAAATGCGCTTCAATTTCTGGCTGAAGTTTGTCGGCGAGACCTTTAACAAACTCACCCAACTGTTTTGCGACACCAGAACTATTGGCGTAATTTCCAAAGCTTGCTACCTGACCGTTTGCTAGCCATGCATCAATTCCTAAAACGTTATGCACCATATTGCCGTAAGCAATTGAACGGCTACCACAAGAGTTGTTACCAGCCATACCGCCAATCGTTGCTTGTCCGCCTGTTGAAACGTCTACGGGGTACCAAAGTCCATGCGGCTTGAGTGTGGCATTCAGGTAATCTAAAACTATTCCAGGCTCAACTACTGCTGTAGCCTTCTCTGGATCA
>CANISN010000174.1 GCA_947470165.1 Burkholderiaceae bacterium
ATATTTTGAGTAAATTATTAACTTCAGGCATATTTGGTTTAATTGCTTATCTTGGACTTATGTTTCTGCCGTTCATGATTTTTTGGCAGCATCGTAATGAAATCAATCCCGATAAAAAGATGGCATCTAGAGCCGGCCTTTACTACATTATCGGTATCTTTATTGCTGGATTCTCTAATGAGCAGCTATCCCTGAAGTACTTATGTACTTTTTACAGCTTGATGATCGCCACTCTATTGGCTCAAGTACTTTATAAGCCTTCAGTTGTACCGACTCGCCAACCCCCAGCTGTGTAAGTGGCTTAGATGTAATGAGGATAGACTTGAATATGAATGATGCAAAAGTCGTTCTATTTTCTGATTCATCTATGAATATTGGCGGTCAAGAGTTGCAGGCCCTGCAACAAATGCGCTCACTCAATGCGCTCGGGTATAAAACGATTTTACTGTGCAAGCCTAAGAGTGCGATTTCAATTCATGCTAGAAGTGATGGTGTTGAGGTTCAAGAGATACCCTTCCGGAATGCTTTTCATATACCGAGTCTGATGAAGTTGTTAGGCTTGGTTAAGGCAAAGAACCCTGTAGCCATGTTTTGTCATGGCAGTCATGATGCTCTGATTTGTGCGCTAGTTGGAATGGTGCAAGTGTTTCGTACGGGTAAGCGTGTTCCAGTTTTTCGTGTGAAAACCTTTCAGCACGGATACCCCCTATCTTTTGCATATAACTATCTATTTTCAGGGACAGTTATTCCAAGTAACTATCTTCGCTCACGTTTTTTGGCAAACCCTGCTATCGACCCCAATAAACTCCAGGTGGTTTATCCGGGAATTGATTTTTCAGCGCTCGATAGTGCATCAGAGAAGTTGCCCGATCGTGCCTTAGCTTGGCTAGTTTCTCACCCTGGCCCAGTGATATCACACGGAGCAATTCTGAGGGGTGAAAAAGGGCATGGCACCATTTTGAAGGCTCTCGTTGAGGTTAAAAAGGTGATCCCGAATGTGCGCTATTTAATCGCGGGAGAGGGTCAGGATAAGCCACTTCTCGAGGCTGAGATTGCAGCGCTTGGTCTTGGTGAGAACGTGTTATTAACGGGGATATTAAAAAAGATAGCGCCATTGCTAAGAAAGAGCGACCTGGCTGTTTTACCTTCCCTAGTTGAGCCCCTGGGCATGTTCCAAATCGAGGCGCAATATTTAGAGGTACCAACTATTGCAAGTAGGGTGGGCGGCATCCCCGAAACGATTCTAGATCAGCAGACTGGTCTCATGATTGAGCCCGGCAATGTTGAGCAGTGGGCTAATGCTATCACCTGGATGCTATCTAATCCAGAGCCTGCAAAGCAGATGGCGAAAGCTGGAAAAAAAATGGTTGTTGAGAAATTCTCTCTCAATGCTAATATCAATAGCCTAATAGGCCTGTTCGAGAAGAATTAATTAGATCCAATCGAAGGCATTATTTTTTCTGAGCCCATGTATGGACATGCCATGCTCTCTTAATTCATCGCGGCTAGATTTTGATTGATGTTGTTTGGCTTGAACCTTGGCTAACTTTCTTTGCAACCAGCTCTGATTCAGCAGTTTGTAGTTATAGCGATTTGCCAGCCCATCTTTTTCTGCTAATCCTCTTTCTTGTTTCATGGCAGTTTGGGTAATCGAGCCAAAGTGATGCAACCAAGAGGCGCCGGTGATAGATGTTTGAATATTGGACTTCTTGAGTTCATTGAAGAACAGGGTATCTTCATACCCAAAAAGTTTGGGGATTGGCTGAAAATAACCCACATCCATCCAAACTGAGTTATGAATAGCAAGGCAAACTGCATGCTTACTGCCAAAACGATGCACATCCTTCATTTTACTAGTAGCTTGAAGGTTAAATGTTTCAAAGTCGTAGTCTAGCGACCCTTCAATTAATGCTGGGCTAATGACTTTGAGGTTTTTAGATTCTGCGGCATGAATGAGGTTCTCAATCCACATGGGTGATACCAAAACATCATTATTCATGATGATGCTCCATTCACTTTGTAGCGCGAGCGCCCCTTGATTCCAGGCCGTACCACATCCTAGGTTGGTGGAGTTGAAGATTTTTCCACCTAAAGGTAATGTTAAAAGATAGTCCCGCGTCCCGTCAGTCGAGCAGTTATCCACTATGACCAGCCTGTCCAATGGGGTGCCATGCTTTACCATGCTATCAATACACATCTTTGTGTATTCAACCGAGTTGTAGCAAGCAAATGTAAGGCTATATTTATTAGGATTCACGATTCAACAGGGCTAATGTTTTGTTAAAATAGGCTTGTAAGCGGTAATTCTAGGTTACAGGGGTTTGGGCTTCATTTAAGAAAACCCTCACCTACCCTCATCGTATTACATTTCGCACTTCATTTATTGGTAAATCATGATTTTAATAACAGGTGGCGCCGGTTTTATTGGAAGCAATTTCGCCCTAGATTGGCTTGCTTATCCAAAGGCAGAAGGGCTTATTAATCTCGATAAGCTGACCTATGCCGGTAACCTGGCTAATTTAGTGACCCTAAAAGATGATCCCCGCCATATTTTTGTTCGTGGGGATATTGCCGACAAAGATTTGGTGACTCAGTTGTTAAAAGAGCATCAACCTCGTGCGATTATTAATTTTGCTGCTGAGAGCCATGTGGATCGTTCCATTCATGGTCCTGCTGAGTTTGTGCAAACGAATGTTCTGGGCACTTTCAATTTACTAGAGTGTGCAAGAGCATATTGGAATGGCTTAGACGAGCTTGCTAAGAAAGCATTTCGATTTCATCATGTTTCTACTGATGAGGTTTATGGATCTTTATCATCTTCCGATCCCGCTTTTACCGAAAAAAATGCTTACGAGCCTAATAGCCCCTATTCTGCATCTAAGGCAGCATCAGATCATTTAGTGCGCGCTTGGTTTCACACATATGGTTTCCCGGTAGTAACCACTAATTGCTCTAATAATTACGGTCCTTATCACTTCCCAGAGAAGTTGATTCCTCTAGTGATTCTCAATGCTCTAAATAGTAAGCCATTGCCAATCTATGGCGATGGACAGCAGATTCGCGATTGGCTTTATGTCGGAGATCATTGCTCTGCTATTCGTGAAGTTTTGGCTAATGGAAAATTAGGTGAGACTTATAACATTGGGGGTTGGAATGAAAAAGCAAATATCGATGTTGTAAAAACGATCTGCACTATTTTGGATGAGCTAAAACCACGTTCCGATAACAAGTCCTATGGAGAGCAAATTACTTTTGTGAAAGATCGCCCTGGACATGATCGTCGCTATGCGATTGATGCTGGCAAACTAGAGCGTGACCTAGGCTGGCGTCCTTCGGAGACCTTTGATACAGGGATTCGTAAGACGGTGCAGTGGTATTTAGACAATCCAGTTTGGGTAGAGGGTGTTGTTAGTGGCTCTTATCGCGACTGGGTTCAAAAGCAGTACAGCTAGATAGATAAGCTACTCATGAATATTTTGGTATTTGGTAAAGATGGTCAGCTAGGCAAGTCTTTCCATGTGGCCCTTGATTCTGGTAATACTACTTTAGCGAATCCCTCAAATATTCAATATGTCGGTCGCGCTGAGTGTGATCTGACGAATGAGCAGAAAATCAAAAGCTTGTTAAATCAATTTCAGCCGGACCTGATTATCAATGCATCAGCTTATACCGCTGTCGATAAAGCCGAGACAGAGGTTGAGGTGGCATTTGCAGTAAATGCTAGAGCTCCTGAAATAATGGCTCAATATGCTGTCAAGAATGGCGCCACTTTTTTGCACTATTCAACTGACTATGTTTTCGATGGCAAGAAGTATGGCTTTTATTTAGAAAATGACTTACGCAATCCTTTAGGTGTTTATGGCAAAAGCAAGGCTGCTGGAGAAGAGGCGATTGCAAAAGCATTTACCGATCACATCACTGGTCAATATGCTATTTTCAGAACCAGTTGGGTATACGGCGATGGCGGAAATTTTATTCGTACTATTTTGCGTTTAGCTAAAGATCGAGAAGAGCTAAAGGTAATTGAGGATCAATATGGTGTCCCAACTAGTGCCGAGTGGCTGGCTAAAGTAAGTCTAGATTTGGCAATGGATGCACAGGATACTTTAAGAAGGTTCCCATCTGGTATTTATCATGCTGTACCTGCTGGTGAAACAAGTTGGTATGGGTTGGCATCTTTGGCTGTACAGGCCGCTTCAGAGGCAGGGGCATCATTGAAAATAGTTTCTACGGCCATTAAGCCAATTCCTGCGGTAGAGTACCCGTTACCAGCCCCTCGGCCCATGAATTCAAGGATGTCGACCGATAAGTTGAGACAAGTCTTTGTTGATC
>CANISN010000175.1 GCA_947470165.1 Burkholderiaceae bacterium
GAATTTCCTGCAAGCAATCAATCCCAACTCCAAGCAAACCATTACAGCTTATTTAGAGCCTTGCATGAAAGACGCTAAAGCAGAAGATCGCTTTCAGTTTGAGCGGCACGGTTATTTTGTTGCCGACCAAAGCGATTCGAAACCTGGTCAGCCTGTTTTTAACCGTACGGTCGGCCTCAAGGATTCTTGGAAATAGTTTTTAGAAACTCCGCGACGCTGGGATAACGTAGCGGGGTTTTTAATTCTGACAGTCGTTGATTGGTCACGCGCCGCGACTCCCGCATAAACGACCACAACATCGGAGAAACAATTTTCTCTAACTCCGTACCCGGCAGTCTTGGAGGTCGATCTAAACCAAAGGCGTCCGCTACTTCATCAAAGTAATCGCCCATCTTGGTTTCACCACCATCACAGGCATTAATGACACGCTGTGGCTTACCGTGATAAACAGCGGCACAAACCAGCCTTGCCAAGTCATCGCTTTGAATGTGATTGGAGTAGGCATCCTCAGCAGATACTAAGGCGGGTGTTCCAGCCTTAATGCGGTCTACAGGCAATCGATCAACCGCATAAATACCAGGCACGCGCAGGATGGTGAGTGTCACGCCATGGGCAGGCGCCCATAAACGCAGGCTGCTTTCAGCATCTACTCGACGCTTTGCGCGCTCACTTTGGGGATTTACTGGGGTAAGCTCACTAACCCTAGCACCCGCATGATCTCCGTAGACGCCGGTAGTACTGACATAAATCAGCCGTCTGACGGTATCAGAGCCTTGGGCTAAAATTCGGAGGAGGTTGCGAGTTCGGCAATCACGATGACCTGTATTTTGGGGTGGTGCTAAGTGAATCACGGTTTCTGCCAATCCACTCAAGCGCCACAAGCTATCGGGCTTATCCAGATCCCCCAAAATCGGCATCGCGCCAACTGCTCTCAACTCCTGAAAACGTGTTTTCTGGGAAGTTAAGGCGTATACGCGGCAACTTTTCGCAAGCTGCTTGGCCACGCGCAGACCAATGTCACCACAGCCAATAATCAGGATTCGAGGTTTACCAAAGGATTGCATAAGTCATATCGTAACGATTTATTGAAAGGAATGAGAGTGTCTTACCAAGTCACGCTCAAAGCGAGCGGCAAACAATTTACTGTCCAGAAAGATGAGACCCTACTTGAGGCCGCTCTTCATCAAGGCATTACCCTTCCTTATGGATGTAAAAACGGTGCCTGCGGATCCTGTAAGGGCAAAATTCTGGAGGGGCAAGTAGAGCATGGTCAGCATAGTGCTAGCGCTCTTAGCCCAGCCGATGAGGCCTCAGGAAGTACTTTGTTTTGTTGTGCTCACCCCAAATCTGACCTACTTATTGAGGCACGGGAAGTCCAAGGTGCTGGCGATATTGCCGTGCGCAAAGTACCCTGCCGCGTGAACTCGATTTCAAGACCGAGTGAAGATGTGGCTATTCTTAAACTACAGCTTCCAGCAACTGAGCGCTTTCAATTTCTAGCCGGTCAATATTTGGAATTTTTATTGAAGGATGGGCAACGCCGCGCCTACTCAATTGCAAATGCGCCAGATCAAGAGGGCCCCCTCGAGTTGCATCTGCGCCATTTACCAGGTGGCCTATTTACCGATTTCGTCTTCGGGGCAAAAGATCCTGTTCTCAAAGAAAAAGATATTCTGCGTTTTGAGGGGCCACTAGGCAGCTTCTTCTTAAGAGAAGACTCCAAGAAACCGATTATTTTTGTTGCAGCAGGTACTGGCTTTGCGCCGATCAAATCTATTGTTGAGCAGATGCAGCTCAAGAAAATTCAGCGCCCAATTCATCTGTATTGGGGCGGACGCCGGCCTCGCGACCTCTACCTCGATGCACTCTGCCGAACCTGGGAAAAAGATATTCGCCAATTTACTTACACCCCAGTTATTTCGGACGCCTTGCCAGAGGATCGGTGGGCTGGCCGCACAGGTTTTGTGCATCAAGCGGTCATTGCTGACCACCAAAATATGGCAGATCTTCAGGTATATGCCTGTGGCGCCCCTGTCATGGTCAACGCGGCCCGCCAGGACTTCTCATCCCAGTGCCATTTACCTGAAGAAGAATTCTATGCAGACTCTTTTACCAGCGCTGCTGACCTAGCCACAAACTAAGTCACTTACAGAATAAGTAACTAAGCGTGATAATAGAAACTTCATTTGATCTCACCAAGCAAACGATATGAATAAGCCAGTCCAGTCCGTAGATGCTCACTCAGTGATGTTTATTACCGCACGTCCAGAATTAATGATGGTTGAGGGTAAGGGTTCGTGGCTAACGGATAATAATGGCAAACGCTATTTGGACTTCTTGCAAGGCTGGGCGGTGAACTGCCTAGGGCATAGCAATCCAGGAATGATTGAGGCTCTCAATGCACAAGCTAAAAAACTAATTAATCCAAGCCCTGCCTTCTATAACGAGCCAATGATTCGTTTATCGAATTTACTGACAGACAACAGCTGCTTCAATAAAGTCTTCTACGCCAATAGTGGAGCAGAAGCGAATGAAGGTGCGATTAAGTTGGCGCGTAAATGGGGTCAAATCAATAAATCTGGTGCTTTTGAAATCATCACCTTTGATCACAGCTTTCATGGTCGTACTCTGGCAACCATGAGCGCCTCTGGCAAGCCGGGTTGGGACACTATGTTTGCCCCTCAAGTAGCTGGCTTCCCAAAGGCCGATTTAAATGATTTGGAATCAGTCAAGAAGCTCGTGACAGATAAGACGGTTGCAGTGATGCTCGAGCCGGTTCAAGGTGAGGGCGGAGTGATCCCAGTCACTAAAGATTTCATGCAAAGCCTACGTCAATTCACCAAAGAAAATAATATTCTGTTGATCGTTGATGAAGTGCAAGCTGGCTGTGGCCGGACTGGCACACTATTCGCATACCAGCATTACGGCATTGAGCCAGACATCATGACCTTGGGCAAGGGTATTGGTGGTGGCGTGCCGCTGGCTGCGCTGTTAGCAACTGATGCTGTTGCTTGCTTTGTACCAGGTGATCAAGGTGGAACCTATAACGGCAATCCACTCATGACTGCAGTTGGTATTAGCGTGATAGAGCAACTTTTAGTACCAGGTTTCTTGGAGTCTGTCCGTGCGAAAGGGGTCCTACTTAGCAAGGAATTACTCTCTATCTCCGCAGAATTTAATTTAGATGGAGAGCGTGGTGAAGGCTTGTTACGCGCTCTCATGCTCAGTAGCGATATTGGTGGCAAATTAGTTGAACTGGCTCGTGATCGCAATCCAGAAGGCTTGTTAATTAATTCACCAAGACCCAATCTTTTACGCTTTATGCCAGCACTCACTGTCAGTGATGATGAGATTCATCAGATGTGCAAGATCTTGAGGGAGTTACTCAAGCAAGTCATCTGAGAAAATTAAGTGCTATTACGATTAAGGGGCCTTGAGCCCCTTTATTTTTTATCACGCCATTCAAGACGTTGACTTACCAACTAAATTCTTTGGTAACGAGAATGTAACGTCCTCAACGACGCCATCTAGAGTCCGAATACTACGTGGGCCAAATTCTTGAATCTTTTTTACAATCGCTTGCGCCAAGCTTTCAGGGGCTGATGCGCCTGCAGTAAGGCCAACTCTCTTTTTACCAACAAACCATTCCGCCTGTAGTTGCTCCGGAGCATCCACCATGTAAGCCGGTACGCCCAGCTTTTCAGCCAATTCACGCAAGCGATTCGAGTTAGAACTTGCTTTACTGCCCACCACAATAACTACTTCAACCTGAGGCGCCATAAATTTCACAGCGTCTTGGCGATTCTGAGTGGCATAACAAATATCTTGTTTGCGTGGCTGAACAATATTCGGAAATTTTTGAGTTAAGACCCCAATAATTTCTTTAGTCTCATCTACAGAGAGTGTGGTTTGCGTAACAAAAGCAATTTTTTCTTTTTCGGTAAAAGGCAGAGTAGCGAGATCGGCCACTGTCTCAATCAGATAAATACCTTCGTTTACCTGTCCCATAGTCCCTTCCACCTCCGGATGGCCGGCATGACCAATCATCAGAACTGTGAAACCCTCTTTGCACATCTTGACAACTTCAAGATGGACTTTGGTTACCAATGGGCAGGTGGCGTCATAGACCTGCAACCCACGCTCTTCAGCATCCTTGCGAACCTCTTGAGAAACTCCATGCGCACTGAACACCACAATTCCACCTTTAGGCACCTCATGCAACTCTTCAACAAATACTGCGCCCTTCTCACGCAAACCATTCACGACGTAGGCGTTATGAACAATCTCATGACGTACATAAATTGGCGCACCAAAACGTATCAGTTTTTTA
>CANISN010000176.1 GCA_947470165.1 Burkholderiaceae bacterium
CTTGAAAAATACGAAGGTACTTTAATTTTTGTTTCTCACGATCGTGAGTTCGTATCTGCTTTGGCTAATCGCATCCTTGAGGTCAAGATAGATGGAACTATCGCCGACTATTCTGGTACTTACGAAGAGTATTTACGAAGCCAAGCCTTGACTGGTTAATTACCTTCTTTGGCTTGGCGCTGGAAGCGCATTGCAGTACCGTCAGCACGAATGCGTGTCCATACTGAATCTTTTTCTTCTTGACTCAAAAATACCCAGTTACTAACCTCGCCTAGGGTGCGACCACAACCCTGACAAACATCATCATAAAGTGTGGTGCATACCCCAATACATGGGGAATCAGAGGCATCATCGCCAACCGCTAAGGAATTTGCTCCGTCTTGATCTGATGATGGATTGCTTGAAGAAGTCATGATCGTACTTTAGACGATTTCAGCGGAATGTGTTGCTCAAGTTCATCAACGTAAGCCGCCATACCCTCATGCTCGCGATCTAAAAAGCGCTTTACTGCCGCAGAAAAACCAGGGTCAGCTAACCAGTGGGCTGACTGAATGGTAGCTGGTAAAAATCCCCTGGCCATCTTATGCTCACCTTGGGCACCACCTTCAAATGTCTGTATACCTTCTTTGATGCAGTATTCAATCGCCTGGTAATAAGCCAACTCAAAATGTAGGCAGGGTAGATATTCAATAGCTCCCCAATAGCGCCCATAGGCTTTGGATGCTATTTGATCCACCACGAGGAGTGATGAGGCAATTGGCCTTCCATCCTTGCTGGCAAGGATCAGGTGAAAATGTTCGGGCATTACTCCTCCCAGCAGTTGAAAGCATTCTTCTGTTAGGTAGGGGCTTGAGCGATGCTCCCTATAAGTGTTTTCATAGCAACGATAAAAGAATGACCAATCATCTAAACTTGCTAGGGCACCGGGAACATGGCGATAACTTAGCTCATTGTTAGCTACCTCAGCACGCTCTCGTCGAATATTCTTGCGACGCTTCATTGTTAAGGCCGCAAGAAATTGCTCAAAATCTTGATATCCCTGGTTATGCCAATGAAACTGAACTGAGTCGCGCAGCATGAAGCCTTGCTTTTTCAACTCCGTTAATTCTCCATCCTCAGGAAATAGCACATGCGCTGATGAAAGACTATTTTGAGTCACAAGCGTTTTTAAACCCGCCACCAAGACTTCCTGAATTGCTTCTTTATCGACTTTGCTAGATATCAGCAATCTGGGACCACGTACTGGTGTGAAGGGGATAGCAGATAGTGCCTTTGGGTAGTACGGCAGATTATTTTGCTCATAGGCCTGGGCCCAAGCCCAATCAAAGACAAACTCACCATAAGAATGCTGCTTGAGATAGAGGGGCATGGCTCCAACAATTTCTGACTGGGCGTTTTCAACCAAAAGGTGTGCAACTTGCCAACCCGTATTCCCGCCAACACAAGCAGTTTGTTCTAGAGTGTTGAGAAATTCATGCCTCAGAAATGGCCCTGCATCAGGACTTAAGAGAGCATTCCAATTGCTTTCATTAACATCTGAAATACTTTGAATAACTCGGAGTTGGTACGCGTCCTGATTCAATGTGATGCTAAATCTATCAAACTTGAATCAATTCTATTTTGTAGCCATCCGGGTCAGTAACAAATGCAATCACAGTATTGCCACCCATTACTGGACCTGCTGGACGAGTTACATGACCGCCAGCAGCCTGAATCTTTTCACAAGCGGCATAAGCGTCTGGAACGCTAATTGCAATATGGCCATAGGCATCGCCTAAGTGGTAATGCTCAACTCCATGGTTGTAAGTTAATTCAAGTTCTGACTGACCATCTTGATTCCCTCGACCAAAACCCACAAAGGCTAGGGAGTATTTTTGCTCTGGACGCTCAGTGGTACGAAGCAAGTTCATACCAAGAACCTGAGTATAAAAATCAATGGAGCGCGTCATATTGCCGACGCGGAGCATAGTGTGAAGAATCATCATGCCTTCAAAT
This sequence comes from Burkholderiaceae bacterium, assembly GCA_947470165.1. Classification (GTDB taxonomy): domain Bacteria; phylum Pseudomonadota; class Gammaproteobacteria; order Burkholderiales; family Burkholderiaceae; genus Polynucleobacter. The sequence continues at coordinate 1,996 of CANISN010000176.1, forward strand.
ATAAAGCTAATCTGAGATTCTCGTTGGGTAATAAAAAACCCAGGGATAACCTGGGTTTGTAGAGGAGGCCATTATTGGTTTACTGAATCTTGGCCTTAGTACGCAACTTTTGCATCAGCTCTGAGAATTTCGCCTTTTGCCAATTTTGATCGGCAGCGATCATCTGCTTTAGTTGATCTTTAATTTCTTCCATAGTAGGCGCCTTAACATCGCGCACATCATCTACCTTAATAATATGCCAGCCATATTGAGTCTTCACTGGCTTGTCAGTAATCTGACCTTTTTTAAGTTGAACCATGGCTTTAGAAAATTCGGGTACAAGCGCTTTATCACTCACCCAACCAAGATCACCACCATTTGGTGCGGAGCCTGGGTCTTTAGACTTTTCTTTAGCAATCTGTTCAAAATTAGCACCGGCTTTAATTTGGGCAGTAATGACTTTGGCGTCAGATTCTTTTTCAACCAGAATATGCTCAACGTGATACTCCTTGCCGGTGTATTGACCCTTCACTTGTTCGTAGGCTGCTTTTAATTCTGATTCAGTAACGCCTTCTTTCTCTACATAGTCTTCAAAGACTGCAGCAACCAAAATACCCATTTTGGATTGCTCAAGTTGCTCGCGGACAGACTCTTTCTGAGTTAAACCTCGGTTATTAGCCTCTTGCAAAATCAGCTCACGAGTAACTAGCATTTCCCTGGCTTGATCACGTACTTGAGGACTGTCAGGTTGATTCGATTTTTGAACCAATTTATCCAGTTGTGCCTTGGGGATTGCTTTGCCATTCACAATGGCAGCATTTTGTGCGCAAACTACGGGTGAGAGAAGTGCGGTGCTAAATGCGCTGATGGTCAAAATTTGGCGTGTGTTTAACATAGATTAGGAAGCAAGAAAGTGGATTAAGGGTGAATCTTAAAGCAAGCTAGGCTGAATTAGTGCTTTCACTAGGTGTGAATGCCAGAATAGTAAGGGCATGGATTTCCTCTGGAAAATGCTTATTCAGAGCGGCATAGATGGATCTATGACGAGTTACCTTGCTCATTCCTTCAAATTCTGGGGCTATGATCGTTAGCTTAAAATGGCCTCCACCACTGGCGGCACCTGCGTGGCCTGCGTGAAGATGGCTTTCATCTTCAATCTGTAAATGACCCACCTTAAAGGCTGCCCTTAAATCGGCGTCAAAAAGGGCGATACGCTTCTGATTGATGTTCATTCTGCCGAGTGCTCCATATGGCGACTTAGCCAAATACCTTGCAGAATTACGAAAACCACCAATAGGCCTGTACTGCCAAATAACTTAAAGTTAACCCAGATCTCCTCGGAGTACTCAAAGGCAATATAGAGATTGAGCGCTCCCATGAATAGAAAGAATGTTGCCCAGGCCAAATTGACATTGTGCCAAACAGATTTGGCACTGTGCTCTTTGAGCGTGATCTGCTTGCCCATCAGAACCTGAATCCAGTTTTTCTGAAAAAACTGCGCACTCACAAATAAAGCGCCTGCGAACAGCCAATATAAGGCTGTCGGCTTAAGTTGAATAAAGGTTTTGTCATGCAAAAAAATCGTCAAGCTACCAAAGACCAGGATCATAACCAGACTAACCCATTGCATGGCATCGATTTTGCGATGGCGGTAATACACCCATAATATTTGTCCAATCGTGGCAACCATGGCTACGATAGTTGCTGTATAGATATCAGCAAACTTAAAGGCAATAAAAAATAGGATGATGGGGAATAGATCAAATAAGAATTTCATGGGGTGATTATCCAGCTATTTGTAAATTACTTTGCTTTAGACGACGTAGGGTTCTCGGAAGGCTCAAAGTTCAAGGAAGCAGAGTTGATGCAATAGCGCAGACCAGTAGGTTGCGGGCCATCATCAAAAACATGTCCTAAATGGGCATCACACTCGGTGCAGCGCACCTCCGTCCGAATCATTCCATGGGTGACATCACGAATTTCCTTAATGACTTGCTCATTTTCAGGGGCGTTATAGCTTGGCCAGCCACAGCCGGCATCAAACTTGGTGGAGGCCTGAAAAAGTGGGGTACCGCAACAAACACAACTATAACGACCATCAGCCCAGTGGTCCCAGTATTCTCCAGAGAAAGGCCTTTCAGTCGCAGCCTCTCGAGTGACCCGATATTGAATGTCGCTTAGTACTTGTTTGTATTCTTGTTCAGTTTTTTTAGTCATAGAGATTCATCAATTCATTTATGAGGAGCAGCTTACTTCAATGTGTTGCAGATCAATTGGGGGTGGCTTTGAGTAACTTTCGAAGTCTACTTGTTCATCAAAAGGCTTACTTAATATCTGGAGTA
>CANISN010000177.1 GCA_947470165.1 Burkholderiaceae bacterium
ATTCTTGAGGGTATTTATGCTTGGGGTTGGGCTCACAATATCTGGGCTGATAGCCTTGGATAACCGTATTTGCTCCCATTAAAAAAGAGGCTTCGGCCTCTTTTTTAATGCCTAGAGAAACTTAACCCTCCATTATTTTCTTGCGCAGCATTTTACTAACTACTAAAAAAGATAATAGTGACGACTGGAGTAACAATTGCAGCAATAATTTCTGGATGAATCGCTAAGTCAACCTTCCCATAGCAGGCCAATCGGCGAATGTGTCAAAAACTTATGATAATAGGCTTATCCACTTTCTAGAAAGCTTCTTCTATGCTAACCCTCAGAAAATCTCAAGACCGCGGCTCTGCTGACCATGGATGGCTTAAAAGTCTGCATTCCTTCTCTTTTGCTAGCTACCATGACCCCCAATTTATGGGCTGGGGTAATTTAAGGGTAATTAATGAGGATCGGGTTGCTGCCGGCACGGGGTTCGGTAAACATAGTCATCGCAATATGGAGATCATCAGCTACGTTTTATCTGGCGAATTGGCTCATGAAGACAGTATGGGGAATATCAAAGGCATTCCGCCAGGAGACGTCCAACGTATGAGCGCTGGCACTGGTGTCACTCATAGCGAATTTAATCACGCCAAAGATCAAACTACCCACTTTTTGCAAATCTGGATTGAGCCAAATTTAATGGAAGTTGCTCCAAGCTATGAGCAAAAAACCATCCCTGTGATCGATAAGCGAGGAAAACTTTGTCTTATTGCATCATCAGATGGCATAGGCAATGCAGTCAAAATGTATGCCGATGCCAAAATATATGCGGGACTTTTCGATGGAAAGGACACTGGTCGATTAGAGCTAGACTCAAAACGTAAATCTTATGTTCACCTCGTCAAAGGCGAACTCAATATCAGTGGAATCACACTTCAAGGCGGAGATGCCTTATTGATAGATGGTGAAGAAGAAATCCTGATGAGCGATGGAAAAAATGCTGAGGTATTAGTCTTTGATCTTAGCCCATAATAAAAAAGGGGGTGTTGACTTTCGTCAACACCCTAAACTGAATTTCAGCTAGCTTTAATCAAGCTTAATCTTAGCTTTTTCAATCACTACTTTCCATCTAGCGATATCGGAATTATATAAATCAGTAAATTGCTGGGTATTCATTGGTGCAATTTGAACGCCAGCCTTGATAAACCGCTCCTTCATTTCTGGTGTGTCTAAAATTTTCAAAATAGTAGCGCTCAAGGTATTAATGATTGCAGGGGGAGTTCCCGCGGGTACGAACATTCCCTGCCAAAGCGCCATCTCATAACCCTTCACACCAGCCTCTTGCATTGTGGCTACTTCAGGCGCACCGGTAAAGCGGTTTTTACCAGTTACAGCCAAAGCGTGCACTTTGTCACCCTTGTACAAAGGCAGACCCACCGGCATGCCTGCAAAGTAAAAATCAATTTGACCGCCTACCAGATCGGTTGCTGCTGGAGAGCCACCCTTATAAGGAATATGAATTGCCTGCGTACCAGAAGTCGCTAGAAATAACTCTCCAGCCATGTGATCAGAGTTTCCAATACCAGAAGAGCCAAAGCTCAGCTTACCTGGATCAGCCCTAAGCATTGCAGTTAACTCGGCAACATTTTTAGCCTTAGAGTTATTGTTCACAATCAAAATATGGGGAGTTGCAGCAACACCTACTACCGGCAACAAATCTTTCTGGCCATTAAATGGCAGCCTTGGATTAGCAGCTACATTAATTGCCAAGCCATTCTGTGCAAAGAGCACGGTATAACCATCGGGGGTACTTTTAGCCGCAGCATCAGCAGCTAAACTACCCGCAGCCCCACCTCTATTTTCTACAATGACCGATTGCTTTAGGGCAATGCTAAGCTCATTAGCCACCATTCTGCCAACGATGTCCGTTGAGCTTCCTGGAGCATAGCCAACCAACATCTTGATTGGTTTATCTGGATAGGCAGCGAAAGCCGTCCCTAAAGTTAATGGCAATACTAATGAAGCTAAAACTATTTTTTTTATTGATTTCTTAATCATTTTGTCTCCTCCGGTAAATTTATAAATCTAAACTTGCAATTCCACACTCCTTGGCACATTGATTCAAGGATTCTTTTAATTCAGGTGAAATAGGAATACCGAGCTTCAGTCTTTGCGCCATCGATTTAGCAGCGCCATCGCCAGGTACTCGAATCTGATTCGCGCCAGGTAATCTCGAGGAAGCCTTCAGGTCATTTACTAAAGTAATGACACGCTCAACAAATTGCTCCGGATCACCAAAGGCACATGGGTCAACAGCAATAATAGTTTGTCCAGTGTTGGTAATCAAATCATGGTGTGCGTTAAAGTCAATTGTGCTCTTACCAACCGCTGCATTATTTAAGGCGCCAGCAAGCAGTCCGATCATCACCGCTAGGCCATAACCCTTGTAACCACCAATCGGCAGCAGCGAACCCTCACTAGATTTTTGTGGATCAGTAATGGGCTGGCCATTTCGGTCAATCATCCAAGTATCTGGAATAGATTCTCCTTTTTGGGCTGCAACCTTAACTTTTCCATAAGCGGCAACTGTAGTGGCAATATCCAACAGTACGATAGGATAATCTCCGGCTGGGACTGCAATTGCGATTGGATTAGTCGATAAAAGTAAATCAATACCACCCCAAGGCGCCATATGATTTGCATTACCAACAGCCATATAAATCCCAATATAACCTTGTTCGGCCAGCCTTCTGACATACACAGACGCTGCGCCAGAATGATTTCCATAATGACTACCTATCCAGCAAACACTATGTTGCTTTACTTTTTCTATAGCTAACTCAACTGCCTTATTCATCACTAGATGACCTAAAGCGTTATCACCATTAATAAGAGCTGTTGCGCCTTGCTCACGCTCAATATGAATATTGGGATTGAGATTAATGCCGCCAGCCCGAATTCTTTTGATGTAAGCGGGCAACCGAAAGATGCCATGACCATCAGCGCCAACGAGATCAGATTTAATCATCAACTGCGCAACCACTTTGGCATCCGCTGTAGGCACTTGATTAGCCCGTAATGCATTGGCAATAAATTCTTCGGCTTGAGTGATGGATAAATAGGTCATGTCTATACTTGAGATTTAATTTCCAGCGCCACTCTTAAATTCCATCTGATAAGTGTATTTATTTTCAGGATGATAAGTAAAGGTGATTTCGAAAAGTTTATCTTGATCGTCAAAGTAACGTCGAACAATGACTAAACAGGGGTCATACGACTTCAATTGAAGCTTTTTGGCAATATTAGCAGGGGCACCAACGGCGTAAACATCTACTTCCGCTCGATCAATTCTGGTTCCGTACTTTTTTTCGATTTGCTCAAATACCATAACCTGAGTATGCTCAGGTTCTGATGTGAGAGATGCAAATTGCGGAAGAATATAAATATCTGTCCAGGCGATCACTTGCTCTGTATCGCGTTGCTTTCGGATGCCACCAATGTGATACCAGGAAGAGCCCACTGCACCGCCGAGCATTTCACTAAGAGGCTTATCGAGCTCAATAAATTCTTCAACAATATTTTCCCGATAAGTATTTCTTGGGTAACTCAAAATATCAATAGGCGAATTGAAGCTTTGGGTAAATCGTCTGACCTTCTGCCGCGAAATCACCTGCGTTGGCGCTCCTTGGCGACGTAACACCAAACCATCAGATTCCAGAGTTTGGAGTGCGTGCCTTAAGGTATGGCGACTTGATTTAAAATTTTTGCAGAGTATTGCCTCAGAGGGCAAGTTTGACCCCACCGCCCAATCACCGCTGTGAATATGCTGAGCAAGCACATTCGCCAAGATTTTATAAAGTGGCAAGGACTCCTTCAATTTAGGAAAGACCAAACATCTTCTTACCAGCCACTGGTAAACGCGCCTTCAAGATGTCGCCAGAAAGAGATTCAGTAATGTACAGATCCTTACCGTCCGGCCCACCAAAACACATATTAGCGAGGTGGTGATGGTGTGGGTTATCAGAGTAAATCAGATGCGTTGGGAGCATATTGCTATCAAACCTCCAGATGCCGACACCTAGGTGGCAAACTAATAATCCGTTCTCTGAATCCATCTCGATCCCATCAGGACCGGCAACACCACCTGTCAGCTGTATCGCTACACCAGTTTTAGACACTGAGCCATCAGCCATCAGTGGCAAGCGCCAAATTTGCTGTGATCTAGTAGCAGCGACAAACACATGTTTTTCTTGGGTGTTCAAGGTAATACCATTTGGACTTGGGACATTAATAGCCAAACGATCTAGCTGGCCATTTTCACGAA
>CANISN010000178.1 GCA_947470165.1 Burkholderiaceae bacterium
GAACCCGCAACCTCTGGTGTGAAATTACAGCGCGTAGAGTTTGTCGGTCCGCAAGTTGGACGCGAACTGGCTATAGATGGATTATTGGCCTTGCTATTCGTCGTTATCGGCATTGTGGTGTATCTCTCCTTCCGTTTTGAGTGGAAATTTGCGCTCGCTGGCATCATCGCAAACTTGCATGACATTGTGATCATTCTGGGCTTCTTTGCCTTTTTTCAGTGGGAGTTCTCCCTCTCTGTATTAGCTGCAGTTCTTGCTGTGTTGGGTTACTCAGTTAATGAGTCAGTCGTGATCTTTGACCGTATTCGTGAGAACTTCCGTAAATACCGCAAGATGAATACCCAAGAGATTATTGATAACGCTATTACCAGCACGATTAGCCGTACAGTGATTACTCACGGCAGTACCGAGATGATGGTCTTGGCTATGTTGATTTTTGGCGGTCCCACCCTCTTCTACTTTGCGCTCGCACTCACTATTGGTATTTTGTTTGGTATCTACTCTTCGGTATTCGTGGCAGCGGCCTTAGCTATGTGGCTTGGGGTGACCCGTGAAGACTTGGTGAAGGGCGAACGCAAACCGGATGACGTTACCCGCAATGATGATCCTAACTTTGGGGCTCAGGTTTAATTTATCTAAACTCTGAATGCATTCTGAGATTCAAGGGCGGCGAATATTTTCTGAGTCGCACCTTGATGCTCAATCGAGTAAGTCTTTGCGGCTCTAGACATCTTTTCTAGCTCAGCCGTATTCATCAGTAATTCTTTCAAAGCTTTCATAAGGGCAATCGGCTCATTAGGTATAAGCTCACCCTCGATGCGCTTCGCAGCGCCAATCTTAATGGCATCTAAGGCAGCCTGTTGGAAGTTAAAGGTATGCTCGCCCAGCAAAACGGGGCAGCCGGCTGCACAGGCCTCAATCAAGTTTTGACCACCGAAGGGCAGTAGGCTGCCACCCATCACCACCAAATCAGCAGCACTGTAATAGATTGGCATCTCACCCATCGAGTCTCCAAGAATCACATCCGAGTCTTTCGTACTTTGAGGAACTCTACTCCACGTACTACGACGCTGGAACTTCAAACCAGCATCATGAATTTGCTTGGCCACTTCAGAGAAGCGCTCGGGATGGCGAGGCACGATACAGAGTAAGGGTTGTATCTCAAACGCTTTGCTTTGGAGTAAATCTTTCCAAGCCCTTAAGATGAGCGCCTCCTCACCATCACGTGTACTGGCGGCACATACTAGCAGGCGTTGCTTGTCATGGAGTTCTTGTTGCCATGCTTTACCTTGCTGCACCAAGCTGGAATCGAGAGGTACATCAAACTTGAGATTACCAACGATCTCCACTTTTTTGACACCCAAATTGCGATAGCGCTCGGCATCGAATTGCGTTTGAGCCAAGATACCAGCAAAGGCCTGAAAGAGAGATCTTCCTGCCCTACCAAATTGATTGACCCTACGAGCACTGCGCTCAGATAAGCGGGCGTTGACTAAAAATAATGGCAGACCAATTTCAGCGCAATAGAAAACTACTGTAGGCCAAGCCTCTGTCTCCATAAACAAACCCAGTCTAGGCTTGAAAGTCCGTATGAAATTAGCTACAGACCAACAAAGATCGTAAGGTAGATAGGCCTGCTGTAATTGGCCGGCTGCAATTGCTTTTGCAAAAAGAGTAGCGCCAGTGCGACGACCATTGAGCGTCATATGAGTTAACAAAATAGTTTCGCCACGCGCGAGATAGGCTTCAATCAAGGGTTGAGCCGCTCTGGTCTCGCCAACGGATACCGCATGAATCCATACTGATCCCTGCGCAATCAACTTTCTATCAGCAAAGCCTAAGCGCTCAGAGAAGTGGTGTAAATACTCCGATGAGTGTCGTGTACGCCAGGCTAAGCGTATGAAAGTCAATGGCAAGAGGAGGTGCCATAGCAGTTGATAAATAGCAAACCAGATCTTGGGGCGGGCACCGTATTGCGAGTCTTGCGTTACGCGCCCAAGGCTTGGAGTCAAACTCACTTTTTCAGACGTTCGGTCAATTCGACCGCCTTACCTAAATAAGAAGATGGCGTCATCTCGAGCAACAATGTTTTTGCATTATCCGGAATCTTTAAGCCACGAATAAAAGTTTGTAGATCAGTCTGATTAATTCCTTTGCCACGAGTCAACTCTTTGAGTTGCTCATAGGGATTCTCAATACCATAGCGACGCATCACCGTTTGCACTGGCTCTGCTAATACTTCCCAGCAGTTATCTAAATCAGCAGCAATTGCAGCATGGTTCACCTCTAACTTACCAAGACCACGCAAGGCACTGTCATACGCTAAAACACTGTGTCCAAATGCGGGGCCTAGGTTACGTAAAACAGTAGAGTCAGTGAGGTCACGCTGCCAACGAGAAATCGGTAACTTCTCAGCTAGGTGACGCAACAAGGCATTTGCTACACCTAAGTTGCCTTCAGAATTTTCAAAGTCAATTGGGTTCACTTTATGTGGCATCGTGGAAGAGCCAATCTCACCCGCTTTTGTACGCTGCTTAAAGTAACCAATCGAAATATAAGCCCAGAAATCACGGTCCATATCTAACAAAATCGTATTGGCACGGGCAATGGCATCAAACAGCTCAGCCATACCGTCGTGTGGCTCAATCTGAATAGTGTATGCATTAAAAGTGAGGCCCAAGCGTTTCTCAACTACATTCTTGGAAAAATTTTCCCAATCAAAATCGGGGTAGGCAGATAAGTGCGCGTTGTAATTACCGACAGCGCCATTCATTTTTCCCAACAGTGGAACTGTTGCTATTGCCACAATTGCACGCTCTAAACGTTTAGCAATATTGGCTAACTCCTTACCCAGGGTAGTTGGGGAAGCGGGTTGACCATGCGTACGGGATAACAAAGGCACCCTAGCGTTCTCGAATGCCAAGTCCGTAAGTACCGTAAGGACTTTTCTGAGTTGTGGCAACAAAACTTCATCACGCGCCCCACGCAACATCAAACCATGAGATGTGTTGTTGATGTCTTCAGAGGTGCATGCGAAGTGAATAAACTCACTGGCTTTCAATAAATCGGGATGACCGGCAACTTTTTCTTTTAAGAAATATTCCACTGCTTTCACATCATGATTGGTAACTGCTTCAATATCCTTAATGCGCTGTGCATCTACATCGGAAAAATTCTCTGGCAAAGACAATAAGAAAGCTTCATCCCTTGAACTAATTTTGGGTACATCTGGCAGACCAGCAGAAGCCAAGGCTAAGAGCCAATGAATCTCCACAAAGACCCGCTGACGCATAAATGCAGCTTCGGATAACCAAGGCCTTAAGGCGTCCAGTTTTCCAGCATAGCGTCCATCTAGAGGGGAAAGTGCATTCAGGGTGGAAATCGGCTGACTCACGAATATTGCCTTTGCATTGAATATGTCAATAAAGCCCAATTTTAATCGTTCTTGGATTTAAGTCATACGAGGTTGGCGTGACTATACTTAGACCCATGAAACTTATTGGATCACTCACTAGCCCCTACGTTCGCAAGGTACGTATTGTTTTCTTGGAAAAAAAGGTGGATGTAGACCTAGAACTCGAGAATGTTTGGGCCGCAGATACAACAATTGCTCTTAATAACCCCTTAGGCAAGGTTCCCTGCCTTCTTTTAGATGATGGCGAGGCTATCTACGACTCCCGCGTGATTACTGAGTATGTAGACACTTTGAGCCCAGTAGGAAGACTGATCCCTGCTGGCAGCCGTGAGCGTGCTTCCGTCAAAACCTGGGAGGCTTTAGCCGATGGGGTTGAGGATGCTGGAATTTTGGCCCGCCTTGAGCACACTTTTCACCCATCAAAACAGCAGAGTGCGGCTTGGCTTGAGCGTCAAATGGGCAAAATTGATGCCGCCTTAGTCCAAATGTCCCGAAAATTAGGTGAAAACGCCTGGTGCCATAGCAATCAGATGACTTTGGCTGATATTGCAGTAGGGAGCGCATTAGGCTACCTATTATTTCGCTTCCCCGGCATTGCTTGGCAAACTAAGCACCCAAACCTAGATACTTTGTATCAAAAATTGATGCAAAGACCTTCTTTTGCAGAAACTACGCCTCCAGTGGCATAGATCAGGGCATTAGTTCTAGTAAAAGCGGAAAAAACACTTAGGCGGAAATGATCCCACCGCCTAAGCAGATATCGCCGTCATACAAAACAGCGGATTGACCTGGAGTCACTGCCCACTGGGCATCCGTAAAAGCTAATTCAAAACTCAAAGGCCCTTCACCTGCAGAAAGGGAGCAGGCGGAATCTACCTGAC